>JADHYL010000005.1 GCA_016782495.1 Candidatus Omnitrophota bacterium | reverse complement strand
TAGGTGACGTTGCAGGCCAAAGTCATATCGGCGCGCTTGTCTTTATGGAAATGAATCATGTCTTTCAGGTTCATTTTATAAAGCTGGTCTCCTGAAAGCACGACTATGTATTTAAGGGTTGGGTCGTCGAAATGCTTGAGGCACCTTCTTACCGCGTCGGCGGTGCCCTGGAACCATTCCGTGTTCTCTGTTGTTTGTTCCGCTGCCATGACTTCGACAAACCCTTCCGAAAATGGGTCCAGCTTATAAGTTCTCGTTATGTGCCTATTGAGCGATTCGGAATTGAACTGCGTTAGAACATATATCTTATTAAGGCCGGAGTTAATGCAGTTACTGATAGGGATATCGATAAGGCGGTATTTTCCCGCTACGGGAACAGCCGGCTTACACCTCTCCCTGGTAAGAGGATAGAGCCTTGTCCCCCTTCCGCCGCCCATTATTACGCACAATACATCTTTCATGGGATACCCCTTTTACTAAATATATACAAAAAAACCGGATAAATCAAGTCGGGAAGGCGATATTCTTTATTTTTCGCCTTTCCAGTCATTGTCTTTTTCGTTCCGGAATTTTTCGTCAAAAAAGTCCAGGTCGCTTATGGGAAGTATGACCGAGGAGCCGATATTTGCCAGATGCGCGGCTACGCGCTTGAAATACCGCGCCATCAGGGTGAGGCATACGGCTTCATTTGTCGAGAAATTGCTCTTGGCAAGTTTTTTAACTATTTCGTCACAAGTTTTTACGACTTTTCTTTCCGTCAGAAGAATCTCCTTCGCCAGCTTTCCGTCCGATTCCATAAAGGCTTTTTGCGTCTTCTCAAATTCCTCCAGAATCCTTTTATCAATGTCGTCGAAGAGTTTCTCAAAAAGATCTTTTTTTAACGGTTTATCCAGAAGCTCAACAATCTCAAATAAATTCTTACAGTAATCCCCTATCCTTTCCGCATCCTTTACAACGCTCATGAGAACCAAAGACATCGGAAGGTCGATTGTCGGCTGAATGGATAGATGCTCCACGATTCTTTTCCTTATCTCCCTTTCAAGGAGGTTTACTTTTCTATCTACTTCGTAAATTTTGTCTTTCACCTTGAGGTCCCTCTTTCCTTCCAGGAGCGTTCCGCAAACAGACGCAAACATGAATTTAGTATCATTCAACATTTCCTTGAATTCGCCCAGAACCTGCGTCAAAAAATCTTTTCCTTTCCAGAACGATATGAGATTTTTAAACATGTTTCACCTCTTTTATTTTCCAAAAAACCTGGACAATAAAATCAGACTTATCGGGACCAAATAGAATAAACCTATCACGTAAAAAAGGGCAAATATCTTCTGTCTTGTGCACATTTCGGCTACAAAACGCGCAAGCTTTACCGGAATCCACCGTAATATTTTAAAAGGGTATAGTATTAAAATTCCGGTAATATTAAAAACCAGATGAACAAAGGCGATAGTTATGCCGGCAACATTTCCTGTGAGAGCGGCTAATATCGCGGTAATTGTCGTTCCGACATTTGCGCCCAAAACAATCGGAAAGGAATGTTCCAGGCTTAATATGCCTGCGGCGATCAGCGGTACCAAAAGCGACGTGGTAATAGAGCTTGACCTTACTATTGCCGTAAATAACATTCCCATGACCATGGCCAGGATGGCGTTCTTTCTAATAACCTTATCAAATACCATATCCGCTTTTTTCATAACCAGCGATTTCATCACCTGGGAAATATTATACAAAGATAGAAAAAGTAACATTAGCGCTATAATAAGAAAAATGATATTCAGAAGAAAGTTTGAAACATTAAGATTGTTCCTTAATAAACTATCGATAGCGCTTATAGCCGGCTTAACAATAATTTTTATCGGGCTTGTAATCGCCTTGCCTCCTATATCGTTGAATACAGATGTCAAAAATATCCCTGCTTTTTCAAGATAGTGCGTAGACATCTCTATCGGGAAAAGGATAACAACCGTCAATATGTTAAAAAAATCATGCATTATGGAACCGCCGAAAGCCCTTTTAAATTCCTCTTTCCTCGTTATGTGCCCCAGGGCAACGAGAGTGCAGGTAACAGTTGTTCCTATATTAGCGCCCATAACAATCGGTATGGCGCTTCTTACCGAGAGGACTCCCGAAGCTACAAATGCCACGACCATGGACGTCGTGGTTCCGGAGCTTTGAATAATACTGGTGGCTAAAATACCTATAAATAGGCCGACAAAAGGATTGGAGGTTGTGGTTATGAGGCGCTCGGCAAAGCCGCTGCCAAAACCTTCGAAGGCATGGCTCATCAAGCTTATGCTGACAAAAAAGAGATAAAGGAAAAATAATACTGATGTTGTTTTTGAAATTCTGGATAGGTTCATTTTTTGAAAAAAAGCCAGTTTTTTTCTTTATCTTTGGGCGATTTCGGCTTTAATTTTATAAGAAAATATTTGCCTTTTAGTTTCTTGCCGAATATATTAAAAACGATCGTGTTTTCACTTTTTTCCAGAAGCGCGTAATAGCCCTTGTCCCAAGTTTTAACTGTGCCCGCACCGTATTCGCCCTCGGGGATCACCCCTTCAAAATTGTCATAACCGAGTTTGTGGTCTTCAACGCTTACCGCGAGTCGCTTTACGCCTCTTTCGCGAGGGGGTTCTTTCGGAATCGCCCAGCTTTTTAAAACGCCTTTCATTTCTAGCCTAAGGTCATAATGAAGGTGGGAGGCGTCGTGCCTTTGAATGACGTAAACCGGTTTCGCGCGGCCAACCATGACTATTTCAGCGGCTTGCCGATGTAAATACCGCTTGAGAAAAATTCGTTCGGGTCTTTCCCTTTTTTCGCAAGCTTGACGCGTTCTTTCTTTCTTTTTTCTTTTTGCTTAAATTTTATGCTTGTCCTTTTTGACCTGCCCATACACTTTTCCTTTCTTCAGGCACACAATATAACATATAGTACGAATTACTTCAAGTAAATTAGGTAGGGTGAATTGACTCACATTAAATGTTACCCAAACAGAGTTTGAAAGTATTCGTTGACTCATAATTAATGTTACCGAACAATATAACCCTCGAAAGGGGGTTATATAATGACATTGGGAGCGAAAATGGAATACCTTGAAGAAATATACCTACGTTACAAAAAAGCTAATCATAAAGAAAAATCTGTTATTCTTAACGAGTTCTGCGAAAACTGCGGCTATCACAGAAAACATGCTATAAGAGCGCTTAATACATTTAAACGCTTTACCAAGCCTAAACCTAAGAAGCGAGGCAGGAAACCGGTGTATGATAAAGCTTCTATCAAAGAGCCGTTAGAGCGTATATGGCTTACGGCTAATCTGCCATGCTCTAAGAGGCTTAAGGCCATTATACCACTCTGGCTGCCTGGATATGCCCAGGAATTCGGTGGACTATCGATTGATGTTATTAAGGCCTTGCGTAGGATATCTCCAGCGACTATTGACAGGCTGCTTAAGCCTCATCGCATGAAGTATAAGCGCCGCGGTCGTTCTACCACCAAGCCCGGAACTCTTCTTAGAAAACAGATACCCATAAAGACCAATCAATGGGATGAAACCCGTCCGGGCTTCTTAGAAGCCGACACGGTGGCACATTGCGGCGATTCTACCGACGGGATGTATGCTAATACGGTAGACTTCGTAGATATAGCTACCTGTTGGACAGAGCAAAGGGCTGTATGGGGCAAGGGTGAAAGGGCTACATTAGAACAGATCAAGGATGTCGAGGAGAGTCTCCCATTCCCTCTTCTTGGCTTTGACGCGGATAACGGAGGTGAATTCTTAAATTATCACCTCTTCAGGCATTTTACCCAAAGAAGGAAACCCATACAGTTCACCAGAAGCCGCGCCTACAAAAAAGAGGACAACGCCCACATAGAGCAGAAGAACTGGACACATGTAAGGCAATGGCTAGGTTATCATAGGCTGGATAATCCAAGGGTTGTGCCTCTTATGAATGATTTATATACATCGGAGTGGCGTTTTTATCATAACTTCTTCCAGCCCTCCATCAAGCTCCTGGAGAAGAAAAGGGTTGCTTCTAAGATTATTAAACGCTATGATAAGCCCAAGACGCCTTACGAGAGGGTCACGGAGTCCCCTGAAGTATCGGCTTCTGTTAAACGTTCTCTCAAAGAGCAATATGCCAAACTTAACCCTTTTAGGTTAAGAAAAACCATGGAGAAAAAACTTGCTAAAATATACGCTACCATACACAAGAAAAGGCGCTAGACTCCACCTATTACTCCGGTAACATTTATTTATGAGTCAACTGGAGGGTGCATAATATTCTGTGTAAATTCGAAGTGCAGCTGCCGGCGCGGGCGCCCTTCCGTCGAACTCTTGTGGCGACTGGCAATTGATGTGTTGAAGATTTCATTCACTCAATTGCTACAGCCGCAACACAAGAGTTTTTCGACTCCAGGGCATCCCGCACCGGCATCTGCCTGTATACGACACAGAATATTAGACTTCGGGGGGGCAAGACAAATTGAGGGTGGGCTTCCGGTTCGAGGCGAGTTGTTTTTGACCGTAGAATTTAGCAATTTACGAAGATTGTATTCCAGAGAAGACTTTGCAGTCACACTGCAAAGTCATTCCTTAAATCAATCGAGTAAATTGCATAAATTCAAGGGAAAAAACGGTGGCTCAATATTTTGAGCACGAGCCGAAGAACTGAAGTCCACCCTCAATTAGGTAACTGTGTAGTGTATTGAGGATCGAAGCATGTTGACAATAAAACTTTGCGGTGCTAATATATTTCTACCATGACGACACTATTAAAGAAACCTGTATCACTCTTTAAAGCCTTCCTCGATATCGTGCTACCCCCTGTCTGTTACGTGTGCGGAAAACCGTGTTCGGGCAAATACGGCCTGTGCGAAATGTGCCTGGAAAAAATAAGGCGCATCACGCCCCCCGCCTGCGCGAAATGCGGCAGGAAACTCCATAGTGACGTCAGCATCTGCGGCGATTGTAGCGTGAAAAATTCATATATCGAAAAAGGCTGGTGCGCGTGTTATTACGAAGGCTCTATAAAGGAATGCATTCATCTATTCAAATATAATAGTTACCTGGGGCTTGTTGATATCTTTCGGGATATAATGCTCGATTCTATCAAGCGAAACGTAGAGGCCAAAGATGCCGATGCAATCGTTCCCGTGCCTATTTACTCGACGAAAAAAAGAGAAAGAGCATATAATCACGCCGAGGTGATTGCCCGGGCGATATCAAAAAACATTTCAATCCCGGTTGACTCCAGGAATTTAAAAAAGATAAGATGGACCAAGTCTCAAAGCGAACTTGACAGACAAAAAAGGCTGGAGAATGTTAAGGGAAGTTTTATTGTCGTTGACAAGAACGCTTTTCTGGATAAAAACGTGATTCTGGTGGATGACGTATACACGACTGGCGCAACTATAAATGAATGCGCCAAAACGTTAAAAAACGCCGGGGTTAATAAGGTGTATTTTCTGGCATTGGCAAGAGGCGCTTAGAGCAGGATATCGCGGATAAAGTACACCAGGTCCTTCCACATGTAGTAAAAAAAGAATTCCCACGCGGGCGGGTAGACTTTCCGTATTTCATAATCCACGTAGTCGCGATTCACTTTGACAAATATGTAATTTAAAAAACTCCCCTCTGAGGTCGGCTGGATAAGAAGCGTGCCCCCGCCGCCGCACACCAGGTATGTGACGGAACCGAATTTCACGGCCCTACTTATATTCTCGTGCCCCGAAAATACCATATCTACTTTGTATTGATCGCAAAGTTTAAGAAACCTATGGCTCCAGGGGTTAGTCTCAATCCTGTACCACGCCTGCTGGATGGGGTTAAAAGGCGGCTTGTGCATGAAAATGAAGGTATGTTTGAAAGTTTGCGCTTTTTTTAGTTCCCCTTCTAGCCATCTAAATTGCTCTTCGGTGAACGCGCCGTCTTTATTGTCAAGGACGATAAAATATGAATTTCTGTCAGTGAAGGAAAATTCCCGCGCGCCGCAGTATTTTTCAAAAAGCTTTCCGTTTTCCTCGTTACCGTCGAAATCGTCATCGTGGTTTCCGATAGCGTCTATGACGGGGAACTTCAGCATCTCCTTTATCTTGAGATAATTCTCATAATGCGAGGGCCTTCCCCTGAACGTTACATCTCCCACGTTTATGACAAAATCTATGGGAATTTTTTTGAACCTGTCTTCCCTGTTTATGCTCCTTACCATTTTAAGCGTGGCGGCTTCGTTTAAGAACATGCCGCTTCCCGTATCGCTTACGACGATGAAACTAAAATAAGGGTCCTTATTCGCTTTTAATTTCTCCGTTACAAGTTCATTCAGCATCTTAGCTTGCGGCGGCCTCTTAAGATAAAAAGAGATAATGGGTATTAACGAATATAGGTTAACCGCTATTAATATGACGAGAAGCCATTTTAAAACGCTTTTTGTTCTCATGATAACCTAAATTATAACACACCGCCCCCCATTGTCAAGCAAACCCAACTACCCCTCAAGCTTATTTTTTCATCCGGATGGAGAGTTCCGGCAGGGATGCGGATAGGCAGACTTGCACTGTTGCCTCCGCTTGCCGCTCGAAAATGGAATCCTGCCATTTTCTCGCTCTCCAAATGTAATATTTTGTGTATAGCGTTAGTAGATGGAGGTGGGATGCCCTGGAGTCGAAAACATCTATCGACATCTATCGAAGTCGGACTTCGATAGATTACTTTCGCAGGCTATCGAAGTCCGACTTCGATAGATGCCAGCAGCCACAAGAGTTCGACGGAAGGGCGCCCGCCTCCATCTGCATGTTGACTGTAGATAAATATTATACTCTAACGCCCTCCTGTGCAATTGACAAATATACGCATAAATGCTAATATTGTTTGTTCGGAAGAGGCAAAGAATGCACATAATAAGAAATTACCTTTTAAAAGAGTTCGTGGGGCCGTTTTTGCTGGCGCTTCTGGTATCCACCATGATATTAACAGCCGGCAATATCGTGCAGGTAGCCGATATGATTATAAATAAAGGCGTAAGCGCTTTTTATATATTGAAACTGCTCTTATTCCTAATGCCATGGCTTTTAACGTTTACCATACCCATATCAGCGCTATCGGCTACGCTTCTCGCCTTCGGGAGGCTGGCCGGCGACAACGAAATAATAGCCCTTAAATCCAGCGGCGTAAGCCTCTACAGAATCGCTTCCCCGGTTCTCGTTTTCGGTTTCATATTGAGCCTTATTTGCATTCCCCTAAACGACAAATTGCTGCCGGAGTCCGGCTTTGTCGCAAGAAAACTCATAAAAGAAATAGGCATACGAAATCCCCTGGCGCTCCTGGAGCCCGGCGTATTCATAAAGGGTTTTGAGGATTATATAATTTTTATATACAATATAAACGGAAACAAGCTTAAGAACATAAGGATATACCAGCCCGAGGAAGGAAGGCCCACGCGGACGATCGTCGCCGAGGAGGGCGAGGTTATTTCAATGCCTGAAAAAAACGCGATCAAGCTAAAATTAAAAAACGGTAGCGCCGACGAGGCGCTGCCCCAGAATCCCAACAGCTTCTATAAGATGGTTTTTAAAACATACTACATGACGCTCAATTTCAAAGACGCCATGGATTACAATAAAATCGAGAAAAAACCGCGGGAAATGACTATTCGGGAACTGAGGCGCGAGATAAAAAAGCTGGAAAAAGATAAAGTCGAGACCATCCCTCTTTATATCGAGATGCACAACAAAATCGCGCTGGCCTTCTCCAACATCGTATTCATACTTATAGGTATACCGATAGCCATAAAAACCCATCGCAGGGAAAAATCCATAAATTTCGGCCTGGCGATGTTCTTATTCCTGGCATACTGGGGTATCATGCTTGGCGGCGTGGCATGCGCCATAAGAAAATTTGTCCCGCCGTGGACGGGCGTGTGGATGGCGAACATAATTTTATCCCTGGTCGGAGTCTATCTTTTTCTAAAAATGGCAAAAAAATAATGACTATTGTTGACAGGTACACATTTAAAAGTTTCATCTCCATATTTCTTTTCTCGCTTCTTTTTTTATGGGTGCTTTACGTCATAGGCGATATTTTCGGTTTTCTTGACGAAATATTAAAAGAGCGCATACCGGTTACGAGCCTGGCGGCATTCTATTATTACCTGACTCCGTTTATTCTGATCCAGATAATACCCATATGCACGTTGATAGCAAGCGTTTATCTATTGGGGAATTTAAACAGGCATAACGAAATCACGGCTTTAAGGGCGAGCGGCATAAGCGTGTGGGTGATTTTAAGGCCGATACTCACCGCGGCGTTTATTATAAGCGTGATCGTGTTCATTTTGAACGATAGGTTCCTTCCCACGGCAATGCGAAAAGCCAACAGGATACGATACGAAAAACTCGACGTGGCCAAGCGCGGCCGCTCGGGAACGATTTCGGTTAAAAACGTCGCGATATACGGGGCCGGCAACAGGATTATTTTCGCCAGAAAATTTGACATACAAAATAGCTCTCTCGAAGACATCATTATCCACCAGCATGACGTGAAGCAGGACCTGATCCTTAAGATCTCGGCTAAAAGGATTTACTGGACAAAAAACAGGTGGCGCGGGGAGGACGTTGTAATCTACAGAATGAATAATAGCGGTCAGTTCATAGGCGAGCCTGTCATCTCCCAGGAAATGGACATACCCATAGTAGAAACACCTACTGATTTTATTAATAACCAGTGGAAACCGGAATTCATGAGCTACAGGAGGCTTAAAAGCTACATAGAGGTGTTTGCCACGGGGAGCAAAAAAACATACCAGAGGCTTCTTGTTGACCTGGATAACAAAATTGCGTTTCCTTTCACGTGCATAGTTACGATTCTCATAAGCGCCCCGTTTACGCTTTCCACCGCCAGGGGCGGCGCGCTTTTGGGCATGGCCAAGGGCATGCTCATAGCGCTTCTTTACATTCCTGTAATGGCTATCGGACTTGCGCTGGGAAAAGGCGGGATACTGCCTCCGCTTCTCGGGGCGTGGTTCAGCAATATAATCTTCGCGAGCGCGGGAATATATCTCTTAAATAAATACTAATCGTCGCCCTCGCCATCCATCTCCACCGAAATAGCTTCGCCTTTTATGTTTGCGGTTACGGGCTTCGGCTTAAGATATTTCGAAACAAGATCCTTGGTGTCTTTTATGTTAAGTTTCCCGAACAAAAACCGGAATTCTTTTTCGACTTCGGCGATAATTTCATTCTTGGCCTTTTCGGGTAAATTGATGATGTCTTTTTTGAAAGGCCCTAAAGCTTTTTTCCTCGCCTTATAGATGAACTGCTCTTGGGTCTCGCCTGCCTTTTTCTCAGCTGAAAGATTTTCTTTTATCCATTCGTAGATCTTTTCTTTTAAATCTTTCGGGAAATGCGCGCTGTCGTAAACCATGTTTTGAAAACCGGTGGCGAGATGGATTTCGGCTGTTTCGATTTCCGGAAATTTGCCGAATGCGTCGTTCGGCAATGTCGAAGCCCCGTGCTGCACGGCTCCGGCCATCCCGAATTCATCCCTGGCTAGTTTTGACAGATTCTTGAGAGTGTCGAAATCCACTTTCACCTTCGCGACGGTGCCGTCCGGAAGTACCACTCCGCCGTGCGAAGTTCCGGTCTGAATGCTTATCTTGCTTATGCCAGTCTTCTCTTTATCAAGCATTTCTTTATAGCCGTGCATGAAGGTGCGTAGCTCGTCCGGCGTGGAATTTTTCCCGCCGACCTCGCCTATTTCCCCGCCCACGGATACGTCAAGCCCATTGGGTTGGATTTTTCGGATAAAGTTGGTGAGCTCGGCGCATACCTTATAATTGTGAAGCTGCTGCTCTTTGGTGGTGGGTTTTGAAAGGTCCACGAGCGTCGAAGAATCTATGTCGATATTGTAAAATCCGGCGCTTATCGCTTCGGTAATCAGATGCCGCAAGCCCTCAACTTCTTTTTCCGGATTTTCGGTGTAGCTTTTGGCTTTTGCCTGGAAATGATCCCCTTGTATAAATACCGGCCCCTTATAACCTTCTTCTATGGCAGCTGCCAGGCACATGCTCGAATATTCCAGAGGTATCTGATCAGTATAGCCCATCTCTGACTTGGCGATTTCAAATATAAATGCGCCAGCGTTCAAGTTCGCTGCGGCCCTGAATATGGCCCGCGCCAAATCGTAGGTCATTGTACGCAAGTTTATCGCCGGGACCGTAAAACCACTGAAAGCGCCTTTTCCCCTCGCCATGTAGAAATCGTTTATGCTCCACGGAAAAATGCCTTTTTCATAAGCTGCCTCAAGAATGGTTTTAGCGAGCTTCTTTTTTTCATTTTTTTCTTTGGTTAACGCCAGTTCTCTCGCAACGTTCTCGATATTCGCCATCCCTTCCCTCCTATTTTTATGTGGCCAGTATTTTTGTCAGTTTATACATTTTCTCTTCGAGCAAGGTCTTCTCCTTATCTTCCTTGCAGGCTTCCTCATAAGGCGTAATTCGTAACTCGTGCGACACAATCCCCACCATCGCATCGGATTTACCTTTTATGAGTGCCTCCACCGCGTCACAACCAAGACGGGACGCGAGAACCCTGTCAAATGCCGTTGGAGACCCACCCCTTTGTGTGTGGCCCAGGACAACCGGCCTTACAGAGAAATTTGTTTTTTCCTTTATTTTAGCGACTATATCGGTGGCTTTGGCGACGCCTTCCGAAACAACAATGATCCAGCTCACCTTTCCTTTTTTTCTTCCTTCCACTATCTCATCGCACATATCATCCAGATTATACTCATGAGGCGGGAAAAGAACTTCCTCCGCGCCCCCGGCAAGGCCCACGGTTATGGCTATGAACGGATCCTTTCTCCCCATAACCTCAACTACATATATGCGCTCCATACTTGTCACGGTGTCTCTTATTTTATCTATTGCGTCCAGGGCGGTATTGACCGCCGTATGCGAGCCTATCGTATAGTCGGAACCGTTTATATCGTTGTCTATGGTGCCGGGTATCCCTATATTAGGCACCTTAAATTCCTGCCACAGGACATGCGCGCCTTGAAAAGAACCGTTTCCCCCGATTATAATAAGTCCGTCCAGGCCGTTTTTCTTGATCGTATCAAAGGCTTTTTTCCTGCCCTCTTTGGTCATGAATTCTTCCGAACGGCTTGTCTTAAGTACGGTGCCGCCGCGGGAAAGTATGTTGCTTACGCTTCTGGCGCTCATGTCTTTCATTTCGTTATTGATTAGACCCTCGTACCCCCTAAATATACCTTTTACTTCGAGTCCGTTGTGGATGGCGCACCTTACAACGCTCCTTATGGCAGCGTTCATGCCAGGGGCGTCCCCGCCGCTCGTTAATACGCCTATTTTCTTCATATTATCTCCCTTCCGAAGGACGATGGACGACCGCTTCCTCCGGTCGCTCGGACGAGGGACGACTCGCAATATAACGTCTTTTAAAAACTTTATCCTTCTAATCGTCCTTCGTCTTTCGTTCTTCGTCTTTCGTAGCTTGAAGTTCGAGTTACGTTCCTGCTTCCCAGCTGCTTAGATACTCTTTCTGTTTTGTAGTAAGAAAATCCAGCTTAACGCCCATTGATTTAAGTTTAAGGCGGGCTATTTCCTTATCTATTTTCTCCGGAACTCCGTAAACCTTATTCTCCAGCCTCGTTTTTTCTTTAATAAGAAAAAGGCTGGCCTGGGCCTGATTAGCGAAACTCATGTCCATAACGTGAGCGGGGTGCCCTTCCGCGGCCGCTAAATTCACGAGCCTTCCGTCCGCGAGAACGTTTATTCTTTTTCCGTTCTTTAGAGTGTATTCTTCCACAAAGTCCCTGATTTTTCTCATTTTTTTAGATATTTTCTTAAGGCCCTTCAGGTTTATTTCAACGTTGAAATGCCCGGTGTTCGCCAGAATTGCCCCTTCTTTCATCAGTTTAAAGTGCCCCACGTCCAGGACGCTTATATCGCCCGTGGCGGTAACAAAAATATCCCCGTATTTGGAGGCTTCTTTCAGTGAAAGTACTCTATATCCATCCATTACGGCTTCAAGCGCCCGAAGCGGATCCACTTCGCATACCGTAACATTAGCGCCCATCCCTTTGGCGCGCATGGCAACCCCTCTTCCGCACCATCCGTAACCGCAAACAACAAATTGAGCCCCGGCTATGAGCCTGTTTGTGGCGCGCATGATCCCGTCTATGGTGGACTGTCCCGTTCCGTAGCGGTTATCAAAGAGATGCTTTGTATCCGCGTCGTTTACGGCTATTATGGGGTACATCAGTTTCCCGCTTTTTTCCATGTTCCTGAGGCGTATAATACCCGTGGTGGTCTCTTCGGTGCCGCCTATAATATCCTTCAATAAATTTCTCCTTTTGGAGTGAATGGTGGAAACGAGATCCGCCCCGTCGTCAATAGTTATGTTGGGCTTCTGATCTAAAACCATATCGATGTGCCTGTAATAGGTTTTCCGGTCTTCGCCTTTTTTCGCAAATACGCCTATTTTATAGTCTTTGACGAGCGATGCGGCCACGTCGTCTTGCGTGCTCAGCGGATTGGAAGCGCATAAAAGGACGTTGGCTCCCCCTTCTTTAAGCGCGCTTGCTAGAACCGCTGTTTCTGTCGTAACGTGAAGGCAACATGAAATACGCACATTTTTAAAAGGTTTTTCTCTTTTGAATTTTTCTTCCAAAAGCCGCATGACAGGCATATATGCTTTCGCCCATTCGATTCTCAAACGGCCTTTCTTGGCGAGAGCCGGATCTTTTACATCGTATTTCATTTTTTTATACCTCTTTTCGCAAAGCGTTTATTTTATCTATTTCTTCCCAGGTAAAGCCCTCGTCCTCTCTGCCAAAGTGCCCGTAACAGGCTGTCTTCTTATATATAGGCATTCTGAGTCTTAAGTTTTTAATAATGCCGTATGGCGTAAGGTCAAATACCTTTCTCGTGGCTTTCACGAGCTTTTCTTCTGATACGTGGCCTGTCCCAAACGTATTCACCATTATGCTCACGGGTTCCGCGATGCCTATTGCGTAAGCAAGTTGTATTTCGCACTTTTTAGCAAGTTTTGCCGCTACGATATTTTTCGCTACGTATCTGGCCATGTAAGAGGCGGATCTATCAACTTTTGTCGGGTCTTTTCCGGAAAAACACCCTCCGCCGTGGCTTCCGACGCCTCCGTACGTATCGACTATGATTTTCCTGCCCGTTACCCCTGTATCAGCCATGGGACCGCCGACTTCAAATCTTCCCGTAGGATTAATGTAAATCTTTACGTCCTTATCCATTAAGTGAGCGGGAATAACCTTGTCGATAACGAGTTTTTTCAAGTCATGCCTTATATCCTTTGTTTTCACCTTTCCGTCATGATGGCCGCTGACTATAACAGTTTTAACTTTGTGGGGCATTCCGTTTAGATATTCTACCGTTACCTGCGATTTGCCGTCCGGCCTTAAATATTTTACTATTTTTTTCTTCCTGATATCTGCAAGCCTCCTGGAGAGTTTATGGGCTAGCGCGATCGGCATTGGCATGAGCTCCTTTGTCTCATCAGTGGCGTATCCGAACATCATGCCCTGGTCCCCGGCCCCGCCTTTATTGACGCCGAGAGCGATGTCGGGAGACTGGGCCTGTATGGAAGTAATGACTCCGGAGGTAAGGTGGTCGAATCCGTACTGCGGGTCATCATAACCTATCTCTTTTATCGTGTGCCTGATTATCTTGGGTATTTCCACATAACAGGAGGTGGTTATCTCCCCCGCCACTATGGTAAGGCCCGTGGTGACCATCGTTTCGCACGCGACTCTCCCCATAGGGTCCTGTTTCATTATGGAATCCAAAATCGCGTCGGAGATCTGGTCACACACCTTGTCCGGATGCCCCTCCGTCACGCTCTCCGAGCTTAAAAGATACCTATGTTTTCTCATTGTTCTTCTCCTTGTTTTTGAAATCTTCGTCCGCTTTTTTTAAAGAATTAATATCCCCTATGTCGTACCAGACGTCTTTCAAGACGTAGCCGAAAAGTTTATCTTTCTTCGCAAGCCACTTCATGAGATTACCCGGCGCGTCCTTTGAAAGATCGGTTTTCATGTAATCGTAAATATCGGCGATTTTCTCTTTCGGTACAAAATATAAAGCTGTTGCCGCAAGGGTGCTTTTCGGTGAGGCGGGTTTTTCTTCAAAATCTATAACGCGCGCGTTTTTATCCAAAGAACATATGCCGTATTTTTGGGCAAGTTTTTTATCGCCGACGTCAAAAAGCGCGATTGCGTTGTGAGGTCTATTTTTTTCCGCGAATTCGACAAAATCCGTCAACTTAAACTCAAATAGATTATCGCTTCCGGTAATAAGCAAATCGTCATTTATGCTTCTTTCCCGAAGCGCCAGATTGATATCGCCTATAGCGCCGAGCCTCGTTTCATTGGACCGGGTGCGGTCGTTTATGACCTCTATTTCAAAAGAAAAATCGCGCCTTTTTTTCCAGTCCTCGAGACTTTTGTGGAATTTTTCGTTTGTGACTATATACGCTTTCCCGCATTTCTTTACTTCTTCTATTTTTGCCAGAAGCCGGTCTAAAATTGTTTTTCCGCCGACTTCCAAAAGCGCCTTTGGTTTATCCAGCGTTAACGGATAAAGTCTTGTTCCGTATCCCGCCGCCAATATAATCGCCGTCATGCTAACCTATTCCAATTCGGGATTGGAGCTTTAGTTGTCGGTGAATTCCGATCCCGGCTTGTATTATTGTACCAATCGCTTCTTAAGATACGTAATCCTGTCAACCGGGGTGGGGTTTATCCTATTAAGAATAGCCAGATAAAAACTGGTAAAATCCCCTATGTAGATCAAAGAAAGCATCCTCTCCAGAAAGCTATTCCCCTGGCTCTTGACTTCTAAAACGCTGAATTTTTCTTTCCTTATGATAGTTTTTGTTATCTCCATCCGCTTTTGAATCCGCGGGTGGTCGTCTTTGTCTTTAAGTATTATAGCCACAAAATCCTTAAGAAGGCCCCTCGGATTGACCCAGCCTACGATTTCATTATGGTTCATTTCCGGAAAAACATGCATGGAAGAAAGTGTTTTTGCGTTTTCGGCGAACTGGTCGCGCCATCTCGTGGCCGCGCTTTCCATTCTCGCTGACGCGTAAATTGTGGGAAATTTTTTATAAATCTTACGCGCTATCTCCTTGGCTAGATTGGCGCTTTTTTTTACGCCGGCGGTGAGCGTTTTATCGCGGAGGGCGCCGAGAAACCTTATTGCCTTTTTTATCTCGCCCTCTTTACTTTTTATTAAGCCGAGTTTTGAAAGTGTGGCCAGGGCCGGGATGAAGGAATAACCCAATGCGCACCGCGGCGGGTAACCCTTTGGTATTACTGAAATTACGTCTTTATTTTTTAAAGCCAGGTCTTTCAATTTTCCGCCTGAAGTGATAACCACGACATTTGCGTTCTTCTTTTTTGCCTCATTGTAGGCCGAAAGGGTCTCTTCGGTATTTCCCGAATAGCTGATGGCGAAAACGAGCGAATCCCTGCCGGTAAAATGCGGCAAGGTGTAATTTCTGTTTACAACGACGGGCCTTTCAAGCTCGTTTTCCAGGTATCCTTTTACTACATCCGCGCCTATCGCCGAGCCGCCCAGTCCCGTAAAAACAATATTCGCGTAGCTTTTTTTATAGGAGGGGGCTATTTTGGTGTTTTTCCCGATATAAAGGGCATCTTCGCACTGCTTCGGAAAAAATGTCAAAAGCTCGAGCATATTTTCTTTGTCCATTTTTGATATCATTTTCCGGTCGTCCAGGTTCACGCTTCTTCTTATGCCCATCATTCCTCCGATTTCCTTTTTTTCGAACGTTATTTTTTGTCTTTCAGTCTTAAGCTCTGGCTGACAAACTTGGGAACCAGTTCTTCCATTTTCTCTTTTGCATACATTATTACCTCTTTACTCGAGGAAAGGGTGAGCGCTTTTTCAGCGACCTTTTTAGCGTCTTCGTATCTTAAGGATCTCACGATGCGCTTTACTTCCGGCACCACGATCGGGGACGTGCTAAACTCGTCCAGGCCCAACCCCAAAAGTATGACCGTAAGCGTGGCGTCACCGGCCATTTCGCCGCACATCCCCACCCACACATCTTCTCTGTGGGCGTTATCGATTATCATCTTAATAAGTCTTAAAACAGCCGGATGCGCCGGTTCGTATAGATAAGCTATCTTCTCATTAACCCTGTCAACCGCAAGCGCATATTGTATCAGGTCATTAGTCCCTATGCTGAAAAAATCGGCTTCCTTGGCCAGGACATCGCTCGTAAGCGCCGCCGAGGGAACCTCGATCATGGCGCCCACTTCCATGTCTTTGTCAAAAGGGATTGACTTCTTCTTTAAGTTGTCTTTTACTTCCTTCAGAATGTCGTTTGCCTGCCTGAGTTCCTCTATGCCTGATATCATCGGATACATGATCTTAAGTTTTCCAAAAGCGGAGGCCCTTAAGATAGCTCTTAGTTGTGTTTTGAATATATCCGGCTTCGCCAAACAGAAACGTATGGCCCTCCACCCTAAAAACGGGTTCATCTCATGCGGTACGTCAAGTTGCGATAGAAACTTATCGCCGCCTAAATCCAGCGTTCTTACGATGACCGAATTTGGTTTAATTTTCTCCGCTACCTCTTTGTAAGCCACATATTGTTCTTCTTCGGTCGGCAAACCTTTCCTGTTCATGTATATATATTCGGTCCTGTATAAACCTACGCCTTTGGCCCCGTGGGCCAGGACGCCGGGCACGTCGTCAGGAAGTTCTATGTTAGCGGCTAATTCTATCTCTTTGCCGTCTAGGGTTTCAGCGGGTAGATCTTTTAATTTAAAAAGGAATTTTTCGAATTTTGCGAATCGTTTTTTATCCTGCAGGTACTTTTTTATCGTTTCTTTTGACGGGTCTATGACCACGATGCCGCGGTTTCCGTCTACTATTATGTACGATCCCTCTTTCACGTTCGAGGTTATGCTCTCCAAACCCACAACAGCCGGTATCTTCAGGGACTTAGCCATGATAGCGGTATGCGAGGTGCGGCCGCCGATATCGGTTACAAAAGCCATGACGTTTCCGCGATGCATGAGGGCGGTGTCCGACGGCGATAAGTCATAAGCGACAACTACTGTTTTCTTCTTCAGGTCCTGTAGCGACCGGTGTTCCGCTCCCAATAAATTTTTCAGTATTCTTTTCGCGACGTCGTTTATGTCGCTTACCCTTTCTCTTAAGTATTCGTCTTCGCTTTTGGACAGCACTTTTATATATTTCTTTAAAACCTCCCAGAATACATATTCCACCGCGAACTTTTCTTTCTTAAGCTTCGCTATAACCTCGCCTATGAGAACTTCGTCCTCCAGAACCATAAGATGCGCCCCGAATATGCGGGCCTTTTCCATGCCCATTTCTTTTGAAATCTTTGCATGAATGGCCAGGATCTCTTCCCTCGTTTTTACGAGCGCTTTTTTGAAACGCGCGATTTCGTCCACCACCATTCTTTCCCTGACTCTCTTTTTGGGGACCTCGATTTCCTCGTCGTAAAGCGGGTATGCGGGGCCCATCGTAATTCCCGGGGCCGCGGGGATACCGTAAAGAACGATCTCTTTCTTTTTGGGTTTATTTTTTTTCTTTTTTCGCATCGAAATTCTCCAGTGTTTCGCTTAAGAGCAGGCTTTCAAGCTCCTTGACGGCGTGTTCGGCGTCATCGCCTTCGGCGACTATTGTAACCTTGCTTCCTTTTTCGGCCGCAAGCATCATTATTCCCATTATGGATTTTCCGTTTACCTTCTGCTTCCCTTTTTTTACCGTAATTTCGCAGTCATACTTATTGGCTATCTGCACAAAAAGCGAAGCTGGCCTGGCGTGGAGGCCGGATTCGTTCTTTATGACTATCCTTTTTTCAACTACCATCCGATATCCTTAATCTTAATCCCAGGGAAAACTTCTGCCCCTTACTCAAAGAAAGGGTTTTATGAAACAGAAGAGAAAGCTCCTGGTAGCTTTTGCCGAGCCCTTTCTCGGTTTCGTTAAGCGCGTAAACCGGAAAAGACCAGAGGTCCACCGGTTCTTCAAAGATGTGGTCGATCCTTATGCGCGAAAACCTGTCTACGATTCTTATTTCTTTTACTTTCCTTTTCTTTCGGCTGCGCATGAAAAAAGTGTCTTCTAAAGACCAGTTGAATTCCACCCCGAAAATAAATTTTAGACCCTTTTCGGATTTATTTTCCAACTCTAGTTTAATAAAGATTTCGGAAGATTTTTCCAGCACTATACATTTATTGACGGTAAGCGGGTAGGTTTCCGCGCCCAGTATTACGCTACCTTCCTTTTTAAGGTTAATGACAGGTTTATCTTCCTTTTCACTCACCCTGCTATCGTACGCCCCCAGGAACGAATCTTTAACCGAATGCGCGTGCCTTGATTCAATAAAATCCCTCAGGGATGTTTTTAGGCTCATGACGTGGCAGATGAGCGAGCGTTTCTGGTAAGTGTCATAATGCAAAAATTTCCTTAAATTCCTCTCTCTTATGCCTAAAACCTCGTACAAATCCACACCGTTTTCCTTATCTATTTTTTTCTTTAATAACCCAAGGCTGGATTTTCGCTTTTTTATCAGCATTTGGTGGTACGGCTCGTATTTGCGGGAGATGGTGTTTACCAGATTGTAAAAAAGCGGTTTATAGTCTATTTCAAAAATAGAGCCCGCCGCTTCCGGGTTTACAATTAAGTTTAATGATTTGTTGCGCGCGCGTATGAAGGAGCTGTTTTTTTCAATATGAACGGCATCGCCTTTTTCCAGCATGCTCTCGGCTTTTATGATATGGCTGAAAATTCCCTGCCTCAAATGGCGCGAATAAATTCCTCCGAATACGCCGTGCCAGTAGCCGCAGTTTGACTGGGATTTATACATTTCCTTTTTCGCTTCGTCGTGCGTTTTTTTATCATGCGCATAATCTTTCTCTAACCTTTTAATCTCTTCGCTTAAATGAAGCATGCGGTTTTTCATGAAGTCCGATTCGGGATATTTCTTAAAGAAGTTATTGAAGTCGCCGCCGCACCACTCCATCATTTCGGCATAGCTTGAGTGCGGAATTTTAACGCTCGCCTGAGGCGCGGACCGCTTTATGGCTTCGGTAAAAGTCATTGTTTTTATACAATCGCTTTTTTCAAGCTTTGAAAAAAACCTGTCAAGCCATCCCCTCTTATAGACCCAATCATAAGTATGCGGCCAGAAGCCGAATTTCTCGCAATCGTCCGCAAAAGTCACGAAAGGCTCTTGGCCATATCCTGCTTTTGCCGTTTTTAAAAAATCAATCGTAAGTTCGGGTTTTCTGAAAGGCACGGCATATCGCAATTTCTTTATTGAAGCGAACACAGAAAAATCACCGGCCCCTTCAATTGAATAGCGGCTAAAAAGGTCTTCTTTCCCTACGCCGGCTTTTATTAAATGAAAATCGTCCACGATGGTATAAAGAATGTTTAAATCCTTAAAAAGGTCCGCGAGGCCGGGATCCCAAACCCTTTCCGCCAGCCAAAGCCCTTTCGGTTCATAAGCAAAGTGTTTCCTTATGAGCTCCGTAAGCATTCTGATCTGCGCTTTTCGGTCCTCTCTGGGGATCATGGATAAAACAGGCTCGTAATAACCTCCCGTCAGGATTTCCGTCTGTCCGCGCTCAACAAGTTTTTTTATCCTCTCTACGAAATCAGGTTTATTTTTTATGACCCACTCCAGAACGGGCCCCGAATAATGAATCGAAAGCTTTATTTTGGGGTGTTTTTCTAAAACGCCTATAAACGGTTCGTAAGACATCCTGTAAGCGTCCTCAAATATGTACCCAAAATTATCCACGGGCTGGTGGCAGTGTAATCCCATTAAAAAATTCACTCTATTCATTTCTATAAACTATGTTTTTTGGCCGCTGATAATAAATCTATGATAATCTTAGCGAGCTTGTGCGGATCGTGGCGCACGTAGTCCTTCGTGTTTATTACATTGGCCTCCACAATTTTAACGCCTAATTTTTTGATTTCTTCTTCGTCCGGAACAACCGGATAGGCGCTTTCCTCTTCGTATCGTTCCAGGAGCTTCTGCGGGATTTTAGCCGTATTAATTATCTCGTAATCAATAATGCCTTTGCCGGTATGGTTTATTATTGCCCTTACGTGATCGCTCGCTTTATATCCGTCCGTTTCGCCTGTCTGCGTCATGACATTACAGACGTATATTTTAACGGCCTTTGACCGCCTTATTGCTTCGTACATTCCGCTAATAAGAAGGTTGGGCATAACGCTGGTGTATAAGCTCCCTGGCCCGAGGACAATAGCGTGCGCTTTTTTTATCGCTTCCAGGGATTCCGCGGTGGGGCTACAGTCGCTGGGCTCTATATACATTCTTTCTATCGGGCTTTTTTTCTCGGGGATTTTGCTTTCCCCGACTGTCTCCGTTCCGTCTTTATAGCGCGCTTTAAGCACGACTTTGGTCAAAGTCGCGGGTATGACATTTCCGCGTATTGCGAGGACTTTGCTTGATGCCTTTACGGCTTGCTCAAAATCCCCCGTTACCTTTGACATGGCGGTTATAAAAAGATTTCCGAAATTGTGCCCCTTTAGATCCTTTCCGTCGTCAAAGCGGAACTGAAATAGTTTCTCCATGAGTGGGCCCGCGTCCGCCAAGGCTACAAGGCAGTTTCTTATGTCTCCCGGAGGCAAGACATTGAACTCTTCCCTGAGCCTGCCGCTTGAGCCGCCGTCGTCCGCTACCGTAACAACTGCCGTAAGGTTACTCGAATAATCCTTAAGCCCCTGTAAAACCGTCGAAAGGCCGGTGCCCCCTCCTACGGTTACTATCCGCGGCCCCTTCTCCAGGATTCTTTTCTGATACATCTTATCAACAAGTTCTTCCTCGGTCTGCGGCATGAATACGGCTACAAAAGATTTTATTATTCTGGAGACGCCCGTTATGATGACGAGCCCTCCGAAAATTATAATGATTGCGGCAAATGTCTTGTTTTCCGGGGTCCTTTCCGAGATAACCATGGCGAATCCCATCGCCACGAGTATGATGCCGAGCGTGGTAAGCATCATCCATCTTTTGATGAACATGCCGGGATATAACCACTTTAATCTTTTCATATCTTCTTCCTAAATTTACCTAATCAAAGCCTAAGAGCTAAGAGCCATGAGCGAAGAGCCAATCAATGTTTCTTCTGGTCTTCTTTGGTAATGATATTAACCAGTTCTTTTTCGCTTTCAGCATTTTTTAATATATCGCGGAAATATTTATCTTTAAGTAGCCGCGAAATGCGCGCGAGGGCTTTAAGATGCGGCCCTGCCGATTGCTGGGGGGCTAAAAGTAAAAAGAATATGTACGCGGGTTCGCCGTCCAGGGAATCAAAACTTACGCCCTTTTTTGATATTCCTACGGCTCCGGTGAGGGTCTTGACACTCTCGGATTTGCCGTGCGGTATGCCTATACCCTGCCCGATGCCGGTAGAGCCCAGCGCCTCCCGGTCCATTAGTATTTTCATGAGCGTGTCTTTGTCCCTTGGCCTCATCTCACCCGCTTTTACGGCCAGGTCCAGTAATTCCGCTATTACGCCTTTTTTGTCGGTTGCTTTCAAATCAACCGAAACCGCTTTTCTGTTCAAAAAATCCATTATCTTCATAAATTAGTCCTCCTCTGACTCGCGCCTAAGTTCTGTAATATAAAAAATATTTCTAACATTTTTGAAAGAGGAACATTAAGGAGCAATTCGCCTGATAAAACGTCAGCGAATCATTTTACCGAAGGTAAAATTCAAACTTTTTCCTAAAAAGTTGTCTCCTTAAACAGCTGCGGGCGATTAGCCTTTTTGCCGAAGGCAAAAAGCCGAGGAGAAAAAAGCACATTCCGCACTTTTTTCTCCGAGGCCGCAGGTTGTAGAGAGCGGGAGACCGGGTTCGAACCGGCGACCCTAACGTTGGCAACGTTATGCTCTACCAACTGAGCTACTCCCGCATCCTACAAAAATTATGGTTTACCATCCGAAGCCTACTTCGATGAGATTCTAGACCAATCAAGGCGTAAGATGGTACCCGCAAGAGGAATCGAACCTCTAACCTCGACTTTAAGAGAGTCTTGCTCTACCAATTGAGCTATGCGGGCATGTTATCTATAAAACCTTCGATCCAGCCTTGAATTTTATAGAGCAAATTTAGATTACAAATTCCTATTTTTAATGTACCGTTATATAAAATATTTTTCCGGTGACCTGTGCCTTCTTTTTTAATATGGCTTTTATGGAATTGAGGAATGGAGATTCCAGTTATTTCAGACCAGTATATTTTTATAGCTTTTTCGTTCTGGCCTGAATGAAGATGGAGTCGAGCTCTAAATTTTTGATCTGAGACTTTACATATCTTTCGAAACCATTTCATCATGAAACAAATTATATTCTGGTCAGAATTAGAAATACCAACACTGTGTGACTTATTCCCCTCAGCCCAGTAAAGCATCAAACCTGCTATCCAGAAGTTGTCGTTCATTAAAAGCGGTACTTCAGACTTTGCACTTTCTTTAATCTGCCGGACTTCTTCAGCCCTTCTATCTTGATTTGCTTTAGACCCTTTCAGGCCTGCGGCATAACTACCCTGTTTTTTTCTTTCTTGCAGCCTCTCTATTTGGCTCTTTGCCAGTACTATATCCTTACACCAGTTGCTAACCGTGCTTTTTGCGACAGGGAAAAACCTCATTATTTCTTTATAGCTAAATCCTAGCTTTCGAAATGTAATTACCTCTTCCTTTATTTCCCATCTTTTCTTTGTTTGTAACATGGTGACGTGGTTCCTCTATTCTGTATTTTGCCATTCAGCGCAGACGGACGGGCATTCTACTTCGCTAAACATTTACATGTTTAGCTTCGTAGCAATTAACGTTTTGTTATCGCCCAGTTTCTACGAAGCATAGCTTCTATGAGGTTCTTCTACGGCATAGTAGAACGGGCACAATAGAGTTATTATTATATCAAAATATTAATATGGTGCAACGAAAAAGTGGTGGCTCGCCATCCTCCTACGCTATAACAGAAATTCATAGTAGAAGCTTCGGAGGACAAGTCCGTCCGCCTACGTCTATCTTTTGAAACTCACAGTAGCAGATTTCGGCGGATAAATAGCCTTCATGGCTTGCCATCCGAAGCCTACATCCTTGAAGTTCTAGACCAATCGAGGCGTAGGATGGTTCTTCTACGCCAAAGTGCTTTCGCCTTTGGCTTCGAAGCAACAACATTCTGCCTCATCCATTGCTGCGAAGCACAACTTCTCTGAAGTTCTCCTTCGGCGAAGCAGAATGGTGCGAGAGGGGGGAGTCGAACCCCCAAGCCCGAAGGCACTGGCTCCTAAGGCCAGCGTGTTTGCCAGTTTCACCACCCTCGCATTATTCTCTAAAAGCCAGCCTGTCCTCCGAAGCCTACTTCTATGAGATTCTAGACCAATCGAGGCGCAGGAGGATTCCGCCACATCCGCAAGGTTCAAGCGATCGTGGCTAAATATTATACCTTAGCATATAATTTTATTCAATAAAAAAGGACGGCTCTGAATGTGTATTCAGAACCGTCCCTGATAAACTTGGTAAATCAGAAATATGTCTTTACATTACGCGTACGTCCAGAACTCTTTCATTATTTCAAGTTCTCGGCCTAAGCTTTGCACGAGACTATAAACATTCCTTAAGCACTTTTCGATTCTCTTCTTAATTCCTTCATTTCCGTCAGCTTCGTCGACTAAATCGTCCATAAAAGTTGTGGCATTTGTGGCATTGATCCTGCGGTTTTCCAACATCGTCAAAAGCGCTGTCCTTGCGGATTCCGGGC
>JADHYL010000027.1 GCA_016782495.1 Candidatus Omnitrophota bacterium | reverse complement strand
GTTGCCTGCAGCAATCTGGACAAAGGGCCTGAAGCGAAAAAAATATGCCCAGTGGCCTGCATTGCCTGCGGTATTTGCCAGAGACTGACAGGTGGAACATTTTACGTTGATGGAAACCTTGCCCGCGTTCATTCCGAGGGGCTGAACAACCTTAATAGCACGAAAGAAATTGTTGATAAATGCCCCGCAAAGTGTATAATGTCTCTTTAAATGCATTCTTTTCTTAATGTAGAAATGATCGGCAGGTAGCCGGACTTCCCGCGATGAAAAAAAGAGAAAAAAGTGGCTGGAAATTTATCGGAAATGAATGAAAGCATGTTTAAAACGGAAGTATTGGACTCGGATATACCCGTCGTCGTGGATTTCTGGGCCGAGTGGTGCATGCCATGCCGCATGGTATCTCCCGTGATAGATGAGCTTTCCGAAGACTATAAGGGAAAGATTAAATTTTTGAAAGTCAATGTAGACAATAATCCCCAGCTTGCCACTGAACTGCAGATTTTAAGCATACCTGTTTTGATCCTTTTTAAAAACGGGAAAGAGATCAAGAGAATAACAGGCGCCAACCCGAAAGAGTATATAGAAAAAGAAATAGAACTAGCGATAAAAGGCGTCTGAAAACCGCACTTCGCAAAACCATGCATATCCTTGGAATATCTGCCTATTACCACGACTCTGCCGCCGCCCTCTTAAAAGACGGTGATATCGTAGCGGCAATGCAGGAAGAGCGTTTTACGAGAAAAAAACATGATTTCAGTTTTCCGAAAAACGCTATCCGACATTGTCTCAAAAAGGCCGGCCTTTCGATAAAGGATATAGATTATATTTCCTTTTATGATAAACCCTTCATCAAATTCGAAAGGATACTGGAGACATACCTTGCTTACGCACCTTTTGGAATCAATTCTTTCATTAAAGCTGTGCCGCTTTGGATAAAAAAGAAAATCTGGATGAAAGAGCTGATAAAGAATGAGCTCGGGTATGAAGGCAAAATGATATTTCCTGAACACCACCAGTCCCACGCGGCGAGCGCATTTTTCCCTTCGCCTTTTGACAAAGCCGCAATACTTACAATAGACGGAGTAGGCGAATGGACAACGGCAAGTTTCGGGGAAGGCAGGGGAAACTCAATCGCGCTTTATAAGGAGATAAAATTCCCGCATTCTCTAGGCCTTTTATATTCGGCATTTACCTACTATACCGGTTTTAAGGTTAATTCAGGTGAATACAAGGTCATGGGGCTTGCCCCCTACGGGAGGCCTAAATATAAGAATTTGATTCTCACGGAACTTATGGATCTGAAGCCGGACGGTTCATTCAAGATGAACATGAGATATTTCAATTATTGCGCCGGGCTTACGATGACAAATAGAAATTTTCACAGACTGTTCGGAGGGCCTCCGAGAAAACCGGAATCCCGTATTACCCAGAGGCATATGGACCTGGCACGTTCGGTGCAGGAGGTTACCGAGGAAGTAATGCTCAGGATGGCAAATCACGTGTACGAAGTTACGAAACAGGAAAACCTTGTTCTCGCAGGAGGCGTAGCGCTTAACTGCGTAGGAAACGGCAGGATCTTAAGGGAGGCACCTTTTAAAAACGTTTGGATCCAACCAGCAGCCGGCGATGCAGGCGGGGCTTTGGGTTGCGCTCTTTTTACCTGGTACCAGTATCTCGGAAACGAGCGTTTTGCGGACGGAAAGAACGATTTTCAGAATGGTTCCTATCTCGGCGTGGAATACGGTAACGACGGGATCGTAAAGATGCTTGAGGAAAAAAAAGCCCCTTATACCGTATTAAAGCGCGAGGATATCCCGGGACGCATAGCGGACTTGTTGGCTAAAGAAAAGGTTATAGGATGGTTTGAGGGCAGGATGGAATTCGGTCCGCGCGCCCTCGGAGCCAGAAGCATAATAGGAGACGCCAGGTCGCCTAAAATGCAGGAGACAATGAATCTCAAGATAAAATTCCGCGAAAGCTTCAGGCCTTTTGCGCCTTCGGTGCTGGAAGAAAAAACCGGCGAATATTTTGAAATGGACAGGGAAAGCCCGTACATGCTTCTCGTGGCGCCTGTTAAAAACGAAAAAAGACGCAGCGTAAAAGAGAACGAAGAAAATCTTTTCGGCCTCGCCAAGCTGAACGTTGTCCGTTCGGAAGTGCCGGCAGTAACTCACGTTGACTATTCGGCCAGGATCCAGACTGTAAGCCGAAAAGTCAACCCTTTATACTACGATATGATAAAAAAGTTCGATGAAAAATACGGATGTCCCGTGATCATAAATACCTCTTTTAACGTAAGGGGGGAGCCGATCGTCGCGACGCCGGAAGACGCTTACCTATGCTTCATGAGGACAAACATGGATTACCTTATTATGGGAAACGTGCTTCTCGAAAAAGAATCCCAGAAACCTCTAGGTAAAGACATTAACTGGCTGAAAGAATACGAACTGGATTAACTGATGCTGGAAGATATAAGAAACATAAAAAGCACTAAAAAAGAACATAGAGAATTTGGCTTGACGATAGGCATAATTCTTGTTATTTTAGGCCTAGTAGCGCTTTGGCGCGGCAAGGGGCTTTGCCCTTATTTTTTCGTTTCAGGGGCCTTTTTTATATTTTTTGCTTTAGCCTTGCCGGGTTTTTTAAAACCCTTTCAGAAAACATGGATGACGTTTTCCGTAGTCATAGGGTTTTTCGTGAGCAGGCTTATTCTTTCCGTTCTTTTCTTTGCCGTCTTGACTCCCATAGGGATTATCTCGAGGATTTTCGGAAAAGACATACTTGACGAGCGCATTGATAAAACAAGAGAATCTTACTGGAAAGAAAGAGAAGCTGAGCCAAAAGACAGAAAGAGTTACGAAAACCAGTATTAAAGGATCTCCTTTCGGGTAAAAAATATGAGCAGGATGGAATTTTTCAGGGAACTTTGGGGATTTTTAAGAACCCGCAAAAAATGGTGGCTTCTTCCCATCATAATAGCGCTTTTACTTCTCGGGCTCCTTATAATGTTCACTGAAAGTTCCGCCATAGCACCTTTTATCTACACGCTTTTTTAGTTCCGGGAAAACATGTCCGGTTTTTAAACCGGAAAATACAGAACTTCCGTTTTTATGAACATAGCAATATTTGTATCGGGAAACGGCTCGAACCTTCAGGCCATAATCGACTCTGTTTCGAAAAACGAAATCAAAGCCAGACTCGTTCTCGCCGTGAGTGATAAAAAAGAAGCTTATGCCCTGAAAAGGGCGGAAAAAGCCGGTATAGAAACTTTTGTTCTGGATCCGGGTGGATTTAATGCAAGAGAAGACTACGATAGGGAAATCGTAAAAGAGCTTAAAAAAAGAAAAGTGGAACTTGTTGTGCTTGCCGGATTCATGAGACTCCTTTCTCCGTATTTCGTGAAAGAATACAAAAACAAAATCATGAACATTCACCCGGCCCTCCTGCCTCTCTTTAAAGGCACCCACGGGATAAGGGATGCTTTTGAAGCCGGCGTAAAGAAAACAGGCGTTACGGTCCATTTCGTCGATAAAAAACTGGATCACGGCCCCGTCATTTTACAAGAGTCACTGGAAATAGGAAAAAAGGATACGCTTGAGTCTCTCGAGAAAAAAATACATGCCCTTGAACACAGGATGTATCCAAAAGCAGTAAAGTTATTTGTAGAAGGAAAAATTGAAATTAAAGGACAAAAGATTAAAATTTCCGCCTGAAACAGATCGGCCAGAGACGGAAAACACCAAGGAGGTTAGTAACGATGTCAACAAAAATTAAAAAAGTGAAAGGCCGCGAGATTCTGGATTCAAGAGGTAACCCGACAGTCGAGGTCGATGTGTTTTTGAAAGACGGTTCTTTCGGAAGAGCTGCCGTGCCTAGCGGAGCCTCTACGGGAGAACACGAGGCCGTTGAATTAAGAGACGGGGATAAATCGCGTTATCTCGGCAAGGGCGTTACAAAAGCCGTTAGCAACGTTAACGGGGAAATTGCCGCAGAGGTAAAAGGGATAGATGCTTTAGAGCAGGAAAAACTCGACAGGGCTCTCGTAAAGCTTGACGGGACGGAAAACAAATTGCGTCTCGGAGCAAATGCCATTTTAGGGGTGTCGCTTGCTGTCTGCAAGGCTGCCGCCGATTCCAGGAACCTCCCTCTCTATAAATACATAGGCGGCGGAAAAGCGAATATCCTTCCCATTCCCATGATGAACATATTAAACGGCGGGGAGCACGCGGATAACAACGTAGACCTTCAGGAATTCATGATAATGCCTATCGGAGCCCCAAGCTTTAAAGAGGCCCTCCGCATGGGAAGCGAGGTTTTTCATAACCTTAAGAGCATTCTTAAAGCCAAAAAATATTCGACCTCCGTTGGGGATGAGGGAGGTTTTGCGCCTAACCTTAAATCCAATGAAGAAGCGGTTGACGTTATACTGGAAGGGATAGCCAAGGCAGGTTATAAAGCCGGGAAGGATATTTTCATGGCGCTTGACCCTGCGGCAAGCACGTTTTATAAAAACGGAAATTACGTTTTGGAAGCGGAAAAAAAGAAAAAGAATTCCTCCGCTGAAATGGTCGAATTTTATTCAAAATGGGTTGAAAATTACCCCATCGTTTCCATAGAGGATGGCCTGGCTGAAGACGACTGGAACGGCTGGAAAAAGCTTACCGACACACTGGGGAAAAAAATCCAGCTTGTGGGAGACGATCTGTTTGTCACCAATACCAGGCGCCTCAAGATGGGTATAGAAAAAGGCGTGGCAAATTCGATTCTCATCAAGGTTAACCAGATCGGTACGCTGACGGAAACCAGGGAAGCTATTGAGATGGCACGCAAGGCAGGTTATACGGCTGTTGTCTCTCACCGCTCAGGCGAAACAGAAGATACTACCATTGCGCATCTTGTTGTTGCCATGAATACAGGACAGATAAAAACAGGATCTGTCTGCAGGACGGACAGGATCTGTAAATACAACGAACTTTTAAGAATTGAGGAAGAACTCGGTAAAAAGGCGGTTTACGGAAGCACCATATGGCCAAAAAGAAACTGATCTTAATACTTCTTTTACTTGCCGGCATTATTACGGTTTTCCTTCCTGGGTTTTCCAAACTGCAGGAGCTTAAAGAGCAGAATGAGAACCTTAAGAGGCGTATTGAGATATTGACAAGAGCGAACGCGGATCTCAGAAAATCCAAAGAAAAACTAGAAAATGATCCTTCCTATGCCGAGAAGGTAGCCCGCGAGAAGCTCGGAATGGCACGTAAAGGCGAAATTATACTAAAGTAAAAACTCAACACTCAAAATGAAAAATCTTACGATCATTCGGAAATTGGCGCTTTATTATAATGGTTGACAATAACGCCTTAATCTGCTATACTACATCCGAGAAAATAACGCGGGGTGGAGCAGCCTGGTAGCTCGCAAGGCTCATAACCTTGAGGTCGGCCGTTCGAATCGGCCCCCCGCTACCAACCTTCCTTATTCTTTTTCCCGGATAAGCAAACCAGAGTAGATATAATTTGCTATTCAAGGCTTTGCTTTGGGGCTGCCGCTTGCTCTACGATACGGAACCCGTCTTGTGTGCGAGCCTTCTGCTAATAAGCAGATAAGAAAAATTACCCTTACCCTGTCCTAGATAACACAGAAACTACATAGATATATAACCGTAGGGCCGGCCTTTTGTTCAGTCGAAAAAGGGGAGCCTCGGAAACTCGCCCCGCCCAAGGCGGGGCTCAAACATCCTCGGCTCTTTTTGCCTCAATACTTGCGGCAATAAACCCTTTTTCTACTTCACAAAAGGCCTTAATTTTTAAGG
>JADHYL010000026.1 GCA_016782495.1 Candidatus Omnitrophota bacterium | reverse complement strand
CTGTCCAGGACCATTGCTTCCAGGGCTTTATGCGCTTCCGTAAGTATGGTTCCTGCCGGCGCTTCGTAAACTTCTCTGGACTTTATCCCTACTAATCTGTCTTCTATGAGATCCGTCCTCCCTATGGAATGCGCGCCGCCTATTTTATTGAGCTTCCCTATAAGAGCTATCCCGTCAAGAGATTTGCCGTCTATTTTTTTAGGAATGCCATTTTTAAAATATATTTTCACGTAAGACGGCTTATTGGGCGATTTTTCTACCGGTCTTGTCATCTGGTAAACGTCTTCTTCCGGTTCAAACCACGGGTCCTCAAGCTTTCCGCTTTCTATGCTTATCCCCCATAAATTCTTGTCTATGCTGTACGGCTTTTTCTTTGTCACGTCTATGGGTATATTGTGGACCTTGGCGTATCTTATCTCGGCTTCCCTTGTCGGAAGGTCCCATTCTCTCACTGGCGCTATTACCTTAAGCTTCGAATCCAGGGCAGCAACGCTCACTTCGAATCTTACCTGGTCGTTTCCTTTACCCGTACAGCCGTGAGCGACATATTCCGCGCCCTCTTTATGCGCCACGTCCACAAGTTTTTTGCCAATAAGAGGCCTTGAAAGCGCTGTTGCGAGCAGGTACTTCGACTCGTATACAGCGTTTGCTTTGAGACTCGGCCAGATAAAGTCCTCCACGAATTCTTTTTTTAGGTCAGCCACGATAATTTTAGCGGCTCCCGCCTTCATGGCTCTTTTTCTGATCAAGGATACGTCCTGGCCCTGGCCCACGTCGGCCAAAAGGCACACCACTTTAAAGCCTTTCTCTTTCAGCCACTTAACGGCGACGGATGTATCCAGGCCGCCCGAATATGCCAATATTATTTTCTTAGACATTTATTTATCCTCCTAAAAGCATTAACAAAATAGCTTTCTGCACATGTAGTCTATTCTCCGCCTGATCGTAACAAATTGAATTTTTGCTATCCATCACCTCGTCGGTAATCTCTTCGCCTCTATGGGCCGGAAGGCAGTGCATTATCAAAACATCTTTTTTCGCGAGGGAAACCAGTTTCTTATTAACCTGAAAAGGTTTGAATTTTTTAAAGCTTTTCTTCTTCCGGGCTTCCTCTCCCATGCTGACCCATACGTCCGTATAAATCACATCCGCATCTTTGACCGAAGCGGCCGGGTCGTTAGTAAGCTCTATAACCGATTTATTGGAAGAGGCGATTTTTTTCGCTTTTTTCAAAATTCCGGCATCAGGTTCATGGCCTTTCGGGGTCGCTATAAAAATATCCTTTCCCAGAATGCTCGATCCCAATAGAAGCGAATGTAAAACGTTATTGCCGTCACCGACGAATGATATCTTAACCTTCCCCTTTCCGCATTTCTCCTCTATGGTAAAAAGATCGCTTAAGCCCTGACACGGGTGAAGTAAATCGCTCAAGCCGTTTATAACAGGCACCGTGGCGAACTTGGCGAGCTCCGTTACATCGTCATGGCTGAATGTTCTTGCCACAAGCCCGTCAAGGTATCTGGAGAGCACCTTTGCCGCGTCTTTAATGGACTCCCTTACGCCTAGTTTAAGCTCGTCGGGACCCAGATATATCGCGTGCCCGCCCAGATCAACCATTCCCACCTCAAAAGAAACTCTGGTCCTGTTTGACGGTTTCTGAAAGACGAGCGCGATCGATTTGGACTTAAGCGTCCCACTTTTGCAGAACGGGTCTTTCTTGAAAACCTTGGCTGTCTCAAAAAGGTTTTCGATCTCTGGCTTTGTTAAGTCTGTTATTGATAAAAGGTCTCTTTTAGACATTTTTACTCCTCTAATGCTTTATCTAATATCGCAACCGCTTTGTCTATTTGGGCCTTCGTAACCGTAAGAGGCGGCATTATCCTCAAAACATTCTTTTGGGTACAATTTATTAAAAGTCCTTTTTCTAAACATTTTTTATAAACCGCTTCTCCCTCAATATTGAGTTCAACGCCGATCGTAAGCGCCATGCCTCTTATCTCTTTTACGGATCTATGCTTTTTCTTCAAGCCCTCCAGTTTTTTCGTTAAATACTTTCCCTGTTTTACCGCGTTTCCGATAAGTTTTTCTTTCTCTATGGCTTCAAAAACACCCAGGCTCGCTGCCGCGACAATGGGGCTCCCGCCGAAAGTGGACGCGTGCGAACCGGGCGTAAGAACGTCTGCGAACTTTGAGCTCGCCACAATGACGCCTATCGGCAAACCGCCGCCGAGAGATTTGGCCAGTGTCATAACGTCCGGTTTTACGCCATAATTTTGGTAACAGAACATTTTCCCGGTTCTCCCCATGCCTGTCTGGACTTCATCAAATATGAGGACCAGGTCTTTCCTGTCGCAGATTTCCCTTATCTTTTTCACATATTCGGCTCTGGCTATATTTATTCCGCCTTCGCACTGAATGAGTTCCAGCATGATGCCCGCTGTCTTTTCGTCTATGGACTCTTCCAGGGCCTCTATATCACCGAACGGAACATGTTTAAAACCTTCCGGAAGCGGCTTGAAACCGTCTTTTACCTTATCCTGCCCTGTCGCGGCTATCATAGCGAGCGTCCTCCCGTGAAAGGATTTCTCCATCGTGATAACCTCGAATCTCCCCTTGCTTTTTCCGTATTTCCTGGCAAGCTTTACGGCGCCTTCGTTGGCCTCTGCGCCTGAATTGCAGAAAAATACTTTTCCGGGAAAAGAATGCTCTATAATTTTTTTCGCGAGTTTTCCCTGAAGCGCGCTATAGTAGTTATTGGAAACATGCATGAGCTTCGGCGCCTGCCTCAAAATCGCATTCACAACCTTTCCGTGACAATGACCTATTCCACTCACTGCCCATCCCGGAAAAAAATCGAGATATTTTTTTCCGTCAATATCCTCGAGGAGTGCGCCCTTGGCTCTATCCGGGCAAAGCGCAACTCTTGTATAAGTTTGCATTATGTATTTGTCGTACAACTTAATAACTTCTTTGGTTTTCATTTCTTATCGTCCTACGTCCGAGCGACCGAAGGGAGCGGACGTCCCACGTCCTACGTAGTTAGAGTCCCTCCGTTGCCTTCGTTCTCCTGCCGAGTTTCATTATTTCGGTCCCGATCCCTTTATCCGTGAATATTTCTAAAAGAAGCGCGTGAGCCAAGTTTCCATCTATTATGTGCGCCTTTCTCACCTTGCCTTCCAGGGCATTAATGCAGGCTCTTGTTTTTGGAATCATCCCTTCCGTTACGATTCCCTTATCCATGAGAACCTGGATATCATCGAGACTTAACGATCCATATAGAGTTGCGATATTTCCTTTTTCTTTCATTATCCCACGCACGTTTGTGAGCACAAAAAGCTTCTCGGCTTTTAAAGCTATCGCAATGTGGCTTGCAGCTTCATCGGCGTTCACGTTATAGATATCGCCGTCCTGACCCATCGCAACCGGCGAGACCACCGGTATTATGTCCGTAGATATAAGCCTCTCTATGACGGTCGTGTCGACGGTCTCAACTGTCCCGGTAAAACCTATGTCCTCTTCGCTTTCGACTCTTTTCGCTACCAAAAGCTTATTCTCTTTTCCGCTAAGGCCGAATGCCTCCGGCCCCATTTTCTTTATTTCGGCCACCAGTAAATTGTTAAGTTCGGTGAGAGCGTCGTCAACGATTTCCATCGTCTTTTTGTCGGTAACCCTTAAGCCGTTTACGAATTTCGGCTTTTTTCTGGCTTCTTTAAGTTTTTCGTTAATTCGCGGTCCTCCGCCATGGACAAGCACGGGCTTCATCCCGGAATAATGCATGAAAACAATATCCTGGAGAACGTTTTTCCTGACATTTTCATCCGACAGCGCGGATCCCCCGAACTTTATTATAAAAATCTTGTTGAAAAACTTTTTTATATAAGGCAGCGCCTCTATCAGCACCTCGCTTTTTTTTATGGCGTCTTCCATGTCTTCTCCTCGTTACGTCATGTAGTGCGAGTTTATCTCCACGTATCTTTTGGATAAATCGCACGTCCAGATCACGGCGTTTTTCTTTCCTAAATTCAGGTTAACGCAAATCTCGACATTTTTTCTTTTATATATCTTGTGAAGCTTCTCCCTTGACGGTATCGTGAACTTGCCGCCTTTAAAAGCGCATACGCCGTCTAGGTATATCTCGATTTTATTCGGCTTTATGCCCTCTACGCCGCTTGCGCCTACGCTTGAAGCGACCCTGCCCCAGTTCGGATCGCCGCCGTGTATGCTGGTCTTCACCAGGCATGAATTAGCTATTGCCCTGGCTACCTTATACGCATCTTTTGCGGTCCTGGCATTTTCGACGTAGACGCTGACAAATTTTGTGGCGCCCTCGCCGTCCTCGACTATATCTTTTGCAAGTTTAAAAGCCACTTTTTTAAGCGCCTTTAAGAATACTCTGTATTCCTTTGTCTTTCTTTTTATAGTAGAGTTATTCGCCAAACCGTTTGCCAAAAGGAGCACCGTATCGTTCGTGCTCATGTCCCCGTCTATCGTTATGGAATTAAATGACCTGTCGCATGACTCCCTTAAAGCGGTCTTTAAAGCGTCCTTGTCAATTTTGGCGTCCGTCATTATAAATGAGAGCATCGTAGCCATGTTGGGGTGGATCATGCCAGCGCCTTTGGCCATTCCGCTTATAATAACATCTTTTTTCCCCACTTTAATTTTCTCAACGGATATTTTCATCTTTTTATCCGTTGTCATTATGGCTTTTGCGGCGCTTATAATGCCTTTTTCGGAAAGTAGCTTTACGAGCTTAGGCACCTTGTCTTCTATGAGATCTATGGGGAGCCTCTTTCCTATGACGCCGGTTGACGAGACAAGCACGTTATTAAACTTTAATTTCATATTCCTGGCCACGGCCTCTATCATTCTCTTTGCGTCTCTTGTACCATACCATCCCGTGCAGCAATTGGCGTTTCCGCTGTTTATGAAAATAGCCCTGATAGGCGCGCCTTTCTTCAATATGGTTTTTGAAACAACCAGGGGCGCGGCTTTGACTTTGTTTTTTGTAAAAACACCCGCCGCTTTGCAGCCCACCTTAGAATATATAAGAGCGAGGTCCTTCTTAAACCTTTTTATGCCGCAATGCGTCCCGCTCGCTAAAAAACCTTTCGGCAATATGTATTTCATCGCGCATTCCCCGCACGTAAGTGCGGGGTCCCTATATCAATCCTTCTGTCTCTTCAAATCCGCACATTATATTCATGTTCTGCACGGCCTGGCCGGCTGCGCCTTTTAAAAGATTATCTATCGCGCTTACTACGATCGCTTTTTTTCCGGTTACCTTGACGCCTATATCGCAATAGTTCGTGAATCTGACATCCTTTATTTCCGGAAGCGTACCTTCGCCGGCAACCCTCACGAAAGGTTTACCTTTATAGAAATCCTTAAAAATTTGCGTAATGGCAACCTGACCCGATTCCTTCTTTAAATCCATATAAACAGTGGTAAGGATACCCCTATTTATGGGGACAACGTGAGGCGTAAATACAACGTCCACCTTGCCGCCGGTAACTTCTCCCAGCACCCTATTTATTTCGGGTTTATGCTGATGTTCGTTTATTTTATATGCCTTCACGTTCTCGTTTACCTCAGAAAAGAGCAAGCTCAAAGAGGCCTTTCTTCCCGCGCCTGTGGTTCCGCTTTTAGAGTCGATGATTATCGTATTAAGATCTACGAGGCCCTTCTTAACCAGTGGGAGTGCGGCAAGTATCGCCCCCGTCGGATAACAGCCCGGGTTTGCTATAAGCTTCGCCTTCTTTATCCTGTCTTTAAAAATTTCCGGCAGGCCGTATGCCGCCTTCTCTATATTTCCGGCGTCTTTATGTTTAACGCCGTACCATTT
>JADHYL010000004.1 GCA_016782495.1 Candidatus Omnitrophota bacterium | reverse complement strand
CAGGGCATCCCACCGCCATCTGGTAACGTTAGACACAAAATATTATACTTTGGGGAGAAGGAAGCCCCCGGCAGGCATATGGCTTCGAGTGATACTATCGAAGTCCGACTTCGATAGTCGGCGATCGCAATCTATCGAAGTCGGACTTCGATAGATTGCGATAGATTTGAGCCGTAGAACCCCCTGTGCTTGCCCGCGGCTTCCCGCGGCTTCCCGCGAGGCGAGCGCCGTGGGGCGAGCCGGAGGGGCTCTACCCACTATGTTTATCGTCTTCCGCCGGGGTAGGGCCTGTGGTAAGTGGTCTTGAAGAGACCTATTGGTATTTCTGGGAATGCCTTCAACCTGAACACTAGCCAGGTGGTATAATCGTCTTCTCTTATGTTAAAAGTAAGCTCCGCTTCCCAGCAGTGGAGGCTCTTAAATATGGTATATTCCTGTTCCTCCCATTTCTGGCTGGCGAAGTCGAAGCGCTCGTAAACCTTAACCTTCCAGTCATCGTTAATGTTATAATACATTTCACCGGTAAGCTGGCTTGTTTTTCCGCTGTCCGTGGATTCGTAACGGTGCCCTACTCCCAAAGTGAATTTCTCACCCAAATTAAAATATGCGTCGATATTGGCTGAATTAACGTTGCAGTTTTTGTGGTTTAAAGTCATGTCGGAATCCACGTGAAACCATGAATACGGCCATAGCTCCAATTTTAGCCATATATCTCCGAATTTGCCTTCACCTTTAGATTCGATACTTTTTTTCTTTAACCTGAACATATAGTCTGTGCTCACGACAAACCTGGCTAAGTCCACCGTTTTCATCGAATCGCCTTCCGGCCTTTTCGTTTGAAGTTTATTTTCCAAAAAAAGGCTGAAACCGTTGTAAGTGTCTATAGCGTCTATCTCGTCGAACTGATGCAGGTTTTCCGGCGAAATCGTGGGCTGGTGCCTGGTTAGATACCCTACCTGCGGCGTTATTATGTGCCTTAGTTTATGTAAATCCAGACCCAAAAAATTCGATTCTATGTCAAATACTTTATAGAATTTTGTACTCACATCGGCTCCGCCTTCATAAATGCTTCTTAGCTGGGAGGGGTCCTCCCATCTGTTCTGGGAATAGAACGTCTGGCGCGTTGCAATAAACGGTGTTACGTATAAAAATCTTAAAAGCTTCGCGGCGTAAGAAAGCTTTTGAAAAGTATCCATTCTTATCGCCTCTTCGGCAGAACGGTTTTCAACTTCGTCGTATCTTTTAATAAAATTTGTGGCGGAGCTCTGGCTAAAATAATAAAAATTTGTATTCCAGAGTTGCTGGCTATTGACTTCCAGCTTGGCTTCGGGCAATCTCTCGACAACGGTGAAAAAATTATCCAGTCTTTTTCTTGCCAGGACGCTAAATATGTAATTCGGTTTCGCAGTTTCCACTAAAATGTAATTATCCGGCATGGGGTTATCCTCATACTCCCTGTAGAGATAATCCTTTATCATGTCCCTGTCGCTTAGCTTATTAATTTCTATGGTGCATGTCGTATCTTCCGGCAAATTGAGGTTGTGCCTGTACTGTATTCTCCAGCGGTTGTCCGCTTTTCCGGTTTTGTTAATCGTTAAATCATCGTTTTCGCGGGTATAATAAAATCGCGCCATACCAGAACCGAGCTCCTTGGTATTGAATTGATAATCGATGCCCTCAGCGAGGCCCTTTTTCTCTCTGTAATCCAGATTTATGAACCCTTTCGCGTTGTCATTAAGATAATATCTCCAGGCGGTAAGCGCGTAATAACCCCAATCACTCGTCCTGCCCGGGACTATGGTGACTTCGGGAAACTTCTCGTTAAGCGGCTGAACGTATATAGGCATGTACAGGATGGGGATATTTCCGACGTAAAACAAAATATGTTTTGCGACAATTTTCCTGCCGAGGAAAATGCGCACCTCCTTGGCCTGGATCCTGTAGTGCGGTTTTTCCAGGTCGCAGGTTGTTATATAGCCTCTTTCGATTTCAAACTGCTTTTCGCCTTTCTGCTCGAGCCTCTTTGCCTCGCCGTAGAAAGGTTTTATTTTTATATCGCTTTCTATCGCGTATCCTTTTTTTTCGGAAAAATTATAATTTACCTTGTCGCTTTCGAACGAGGCTCCCGGCTGGGAAATCCTTACGTTACCTTCGCATATAGCTTCCTTGGTGTCCGTGTAGACTATGATCTTGTCGCATTCCAATTTTACATCGCCGTATGAAATAGAGACATCCCCTTCTCCGACGACTTTTTTCTCGTCCCGGAAATACTCGACCTTATCCCCCTTTACGATAACGGGGGCGTCGGATGTTTTTAGACTATTCAGAAGGTCTTCTTCGGAAGCTCTTGTTTCTGGCAGGGAAATGTGCGCAAATAGAAAGACAAAAATAAGTATAAAACGTATACATTTCATAATATTATGGCCAGTATAACACAAGATGCCTTCGGTCTCAATAGTCTTTTTTTAGCTAAGCCAAAGAGACCCTGTTCCTTCCCTGTCCTTTCGCCTCGTAAAGGGCTTTATCCGCTTTCTCTATGAGCCCGTCCAGCCTTTCCGAATCTCCGGGAAAAGAGCTTATACCCATGCTCACGGTCATCCTGACGGACTCATCGTACGCCTTTATAACGCGCGCCTCGACTGCCTGCCTTATTCTTTCGGCGACGATTGCCGCGCCGTCCTTGTCTGTCTCAGGGAGAAGTATGCAAAACTCCTCGCCGCCGTACCTGGCGATAAGGTCTATTTCCCTCACGTTCTTTTTAAAGGTGTCGGCCACCTCTTTCAGGATAACGTCTCCCACGAGGTGGCCGTAAGTGTCGTTACAGTTTTTAAAATGGTCAAGGTCCGTCATAATAAAGGATAGATTCATTTTTGATTCTTTTGAGCGGTGGATTTCCTCTTTGAGCCTCTCGAGAAAATATCGCCTTAGGTATGTTTCCGTAAGGCCGTCGGTGATCGAAAGCATTTCCACGCTGTCAAAGAGATTTATCCTTTCTATGTGCAGAGTTATTTGCGGAACAAGTATCAGGAATTTATTATAATCCCCTATCTTGATATTTTCTATAATCGAAATGGCGATTATTTTCTTCCGAAATAAAAGCGGAATCGCAAGAACATTTTTTATGTCTTTGCCAAAACCGAGTTCGGATAACTCCTTCTCTTCTTCCAGAAAAATTTGCATCCTTGATTCCCTGACTTTTGCGGTGAGGTTTCGCATAAGTTCAGTCTCTTCGATATATCCTTTGCGCGCCTGGCTGATTTCGTAAATTCTGTCTATCCGTCCTTTTTCGTCTTCCCGTTTCAGAAATATGATGCTGAATTTTCCGAATGCAAAATTACTTTCCAAAAAATCCGTCAGCGACTCAAAGAGATCCCTGAACCTCACGTTAAAAGACATCTCCTTGGTGATGGTGTAAAGCTTGGAAAGGTCCAAGAGTTTCTCTTCGAGATATATTTTTTCCCGTTTTATGCTCTCCAGCCGGCCCGACAGACCTTTCTTCTGTTCTCTTTTATCTTCCAATTCTTTTTTTAACGAGCCTTCTTCCTGCTCCAAAATATATTCGCCGAATTTTATCATGGCTGACAAAAGCCAAAAAAACGAAATTAATAATACTGAGTCGTTGACATTTATTTTATAAGCATGTGAAATCGCCAGATAAAAAACGGTAGCCAGAACGGGAAGAATTATAAATCTTCTTATGCGCATACTTTGTTTTTTCCGGTTTTTTTGGCGTTATAAAGCCTGGCATCGACCAATTTTAAAAGCTCATCCGCGAATCTTGTCTCCTTCGGGCATGACGCAACGCCTATTGAGACGGTAATATGCGTTTCTTCCCTTCTTAATATGAGCGGCGTATCTTTTATCTTCTGCCTTAGCTCTTCTGCAATCTCAAGAGCTTCCTCCTTGTTTTTATTTAAAATAAGCAGCATAAACTCCTCGCCGCCGTACCTTGAAGCCACGTCGCCCGGTCTTGTCAGAGATTTTAATATGGAAGAAACGTGTTTTAACACAAGGTCCCCGGCATTATGACCGTATTTGTCGTTATAATCCTTGAAATTATCCAGATCGCACATTATAAGAGAAAAGTCTCTGTTATTTCTTAAAGATCTCTTGATCTCGTCGTTAAGCCTTTCCGTAAAATATTTGTGGACATAAAGGCCGGTGAGGCTGTCGTGTATCGCCAGATCCTCGACCTTCTTGTAAAGGGATGCGTTCTGCAAAGACACAGCTGATAAGTCCGCCATTATATCTAAAAAGCGTATATCGGACTGCGAAAACCTGTCAGGGTTTAGGCTATCGATTCGCAGTATCCCCAAAATTTTGTTTTCGCTTGTAAGGGGCGTGCTTATAAGCGAGGTAAACCCATCCTCGAGCTCCTCTTTGTCCAGGGAGAACCTGAAGTCTTTGTGTATGTCCTCTACGATAAGAGACAGCCTGTGTTTCAATACCCAGCGGTCAAATATGTCGCCTTTTTTACTTTTCGCGGAAAGCTTTGAATCCCTCTTTTTCGCGCGCGCCAATTTCAGCTCCCGTTTTTGGGTATCAACCAGATAAAGTAAAACGCGGTCCGCGCTCTGGAATAATCCAAAAGAGTTCTCGATAATTAGATCCAGGATCTCGTCCTCCGAAAGGGTGTAACTGTACTTCTCGATAACATTCTTCAGATTCGTAACTTTCTCGAGAGAGCTCCTCATTCTTTCGCTTTGGTTTTCATGGGACCTTATGTCGTCCTTCAGCAAATTTATCTCCTCGTCCTCTTTTTCTTTCCTCACTTCCATTACCTTTGTTTCGTTAAGAAAAACCCTGTTTAACCTGTAGCCGGCGAAACTTGTCAGAGCAAAAGCGGCCAGCGGAACACCGCATATGCCGGGACCGGGCAATCTAACCAAAAGTAACGCCGTTATAAAGAATATCGGCAGGCCGAAAGAAATGCCCAGCGCGAGATTTATAAAAAATATCGGGATGCTAAGGAATAAGAGAAAAATTTTTGAGGCGAGAGTAAAATTATCCGCACTTAAAAGAAAGGCGTCTTTTAGGGGTTTCGCAAAAATTATAGAGGCTATCCACGCTAAAAGTGAGATTATGCCGATAAGGTTCTTGATTTTAGTATGCCCCATAGGGATATATAGGGAGAGTCGTTAAACTATGATTTTTTCGGTATCCTTATCAAAGAAATGAACCTTGCTCATGTCGAAAACGAGATCCATGTCCTGATTAATGGGCGGATTGTCATGGCCGCCTACTTTTGCGATTATCTGATGCTTTCCTGTTGAAAGATGGAGGTAGACCTCGCTTCCGAGGGGCTCAACAACCTCGCAGGCCAGGGTGACGGTGTTGTCCGGCGAAGATTCCGAAACAAAAAGTTTGTCATATATGTCTTCGCCCCGAATGCCGAATATAATATCTTTATCCGCATATGGAGAAAGTTTCGGCACCATTTCGTTTACAACCTTAACCTTGATCCTCCCGCCTGTTTCTAAGAAATAAACCGATGAGTCCTTTTTTATAATCTTGCCGTTAAGAAAATTCATCGGCGGGCTTCCTATGAAACCGGCCACGAATTTATTGACCGGCCTGTCATAAATAGTTGTCGGCGTGTCGATCTGTTGGATTACGCCGTCGTTCATGACAACGATTCTCGAGCCCAAAGTCATTGCCTCGGTCTGGTCGTGCGTAACGTAAATCATTGTGGTTTGAAGCCTTATGTGGAGCCTGTTGAGTTCCGTGCGCATCTCTGCTCTCATTTTTGCGTCCAGGTTACTCAAGGGTTCGTCGAATAGAAACACCAGGGGTTTTCTTACGATGGCCCTGCCCACAGCTACCCTTTGCCTTTGGCCTCCGGACAACTCTCTGGGTTTCCTGTCCAAAAGCTTGTCCAGTCCAAGAATGCCGCTGGCCTCCCTTACCCTTTGGTCAATCTCGCTTTTAGGGTATTTCCGCAGTTTAAGGCCGAAAGCCATATTATTGTAAACATTCATGTGGGGATAGAGCGCGTAGTTCTGAAACACCATTGCGATGTTTCTGTCTTTCGGAGGAAGGTCATTAACCAGCTTATCGCCTATATACACATCTCCCCGGGTAGCTTCTTCAAGGCCTGCGATTATCCTTAAGGTAGTCGATTTGCCGCAGCCGGACGGGCCGAGAAGCACCATAAATTCCTTGTTTTTGACACCAAGGTTCACATCGCTAACGGCGACTACATTACCCGGAAAAACCTTCGTTACGTTCTTTAGGCTAACCTGTGCCATGATTAAATTCTTATTATATATTACTCTGAACAAATATCAACTATTTAATCCGTTAAGGTTAGTTTTCCCTACCCGGAAGGGAAAAGGTTTCCCTTCCGGGTAGGGAAAAGGTTGGCATCTTTATTTTAACCAAGATAACCCAATAGACCCGATAAGACTTCCCGCAGACTCTTGCGGTTAACCACCATATCGATAAGGCCGTGTTCCAGCAAAAACTCCGACCTTTGAAAGCCGGCGGGCAGTTTCTGCCTTATAGTCTGTTCTATGACACGCGGCCCGGTGAACCCTATAAGGGCCTTCGGTTCGGCTATTATGATGTCTCCCAAAGACGCAAAGCTGGCCAGAACCCCCGCCATTGTGGGGTTTGTAAGAATGGATATATATAAACCGCCTTTTTGAGAGTGGCGCGCTAAAGCAGCGCTTGTTTTCGCCATCTGCATGAGGGAAAACATGCCCTCGTACATCCGGGCTCCGCCGCCGGAGCCCGAAACAATTATTACGGGTAGCCCCTTCTCGGTTGCGAATTCTATTATCCTGGTAAGTTTCTCGCCCACGACGGAACCCATAGAGCCCATTATAAATCTTGAATCCGTAAAACCGAAAGCGCATTTCTTTTTATTTATGGCGCCTTCTCCGACTATCGCCGCTTCCTTAAGACCGGTGATTGCCTGATCTTGATTTAACTTTTCCAGATAAGTCTTAGGGCCTCTGAATACCAGCGGATCAAGCGTCTCGAGATCGTCGTAATATTCCTTAAAACTTCCCCTATCTAAAAGGGTGTCGATCCTTTGTTTTATGCCCAGCGTAAAATGAAAATTGCACTTGGGGCACACATAGAAGTTCTCCTCCAGCTTTTTATTGTAGATTATCTCCCCGCAACCTTCGCACTTAGTCCAAAGACCGCCGGGTATGTTTTTCTTTTTTGCTACCGTAACTTTTATGTATTTCGGTTTTCTGAAAAGCGCCATTTTCAGCTTTCAGCTTTCAGCTTTCAGCTTTCAGCGACTATCAGCTGAAATCAGCTGATGGCTTATGGCTGACGACTGATAGCTTATTTAGAACTTGTTAATCACAAGCCCTGTTAGTAGTTTCGGGTAGAAATATGTGGACTTTTGTGGCATCATCTCGCCTTTTTCCGCGATTTTTTTCATCTGGGTAACTTTTGTAGGACGCAGGAAAAACGCTATTTTGTAAAAACCGCTTTCTACGAGCTTAGAAGCGTCGAGTTCGTTTCTCACATATTTTATACTACTTTCAGGATTTTTTATACACAATATTTTATTTATTATGACCTCATGAAGAATCGTAACGTCAAGCCGCTTTAGCGAAGGCGTTTTATCTGACTCGATAAGCACTTCCGGCGATAAATTCTTTTTTAGCGCCAAAAGATAAAATTTGCCCTTACCCGCGTTCATGCCGAAAACATGTTTTTCCCTCGTAGGTTTTTCCAAACGTTCAAATAAATCTTCGATGCTCCTCGTCTTCTTCACATCAAAGTACTTTTTTAACTTAAAGATTATCGCGCTTTCGTCAAATCCCTCTATATTCCTTACGACCCTATGGGTAGAAAGTATCGTCAGATTGTTACCTTCGCTTAAATTCGAAAAATACATCATCACGTAATTCATGCTGCCGGTAAACGCTCCGCTCTTTCGCATTTTGTTCCGGTAAATCAGAGCTACCTCGTATCTATGGTGACCGTCCGCTATGAATATTTTTTTGCCGTTCATTTCGGCGGTTATCTTTTTTATGATCTTTTCGCTATCCGCTCTCCAGAGTCTATGTACGACGCCTTCCTGTTCGGTTATAAACAAAGGTTCTTTGTTCTTCGTGAAAGATTTGAGTAATATATTCATGCTGTTTTTCTTATCCTCGAACAGGCTAAAAATAGGGCTTAAGTTCGCCTTGGTCTTTGATATGAGATTAAAGCGGTCCTCTTTGGGCTTTTGGAGGGTATATTCATGCGGCAGAACGCCGCTTTCTCTCGGATCTTCTATTTTCATGAGGGCTATGAAGCCGAATCTTTTTCTTCTTTTGCCCTTATAAAGGTATTCCTGGGTATAAATGTATATCGCCGGTTTTTTATCCCTGGCCAAAATTTTCTCTTTTAACCAGCTTGTTAAAAATATATTCGCGCGTGTATATCTATTATTGTTCGGTGTGTCTTTTTTTTCTTCTTTTCCCAGTATGAGCCTTATCGCATTGTGTTTATCGGTTCGATAAAAGCGGGTTTGCGCGCTTTGTGAAATAACATCGTAGGGCGGCGTAACGACTTTTTCTATATCCACCTTTTTCGGGTTATACAGAACTCCCCTGAACGGTTTTATTTCGGCCATCTTTTTATTTGTTCTCCTTCTTTGCCGGACAGGATTCGCAGGCTTTGCTTTTGCCGGACTCGGGGCACGCCGGTTCTTTCGAAGGAGATTTTTTCCTGTAATCGGTCGCGTAGAAGCCGGATCCTTTGAAAATTATGCCGCTTCCTTTGCCGATGAGACGTTTAACGTCGCCGCCGCATTTAGGGCAGGCCCTTATCGGTTCCTCGGTCATGTTCTGAAACATTTCGAAATGTTCATTGCACTTATTGCATTCGTATTCATATGTCGGCATTGTTATACCTTCCTTACCTTTTCGTATCTCTCTTTATTTAAACGCCTTTTTAACTTTGTTCATAAAACCTTTTTCTTTTGTATCTTCCCCCAGCGTGCGCGCATATTCTTTTAGAAGACTTTTTTGCTCGTCTGTAAAGCGCTGGGGTATTTCCACGTTTACCTTTACTAACTGGTCTCCTTTACTTCGGCCGTGAAAAAGGTCTGCAACTCCCTTACCGCGTAATCTAAAAATCTTTCCGCTCGGAGATCCCGGCGGCAACTTCATCTTAACCTTGCCGTCAAGGGTGGGGATGTCTATTTCGGAACCGAATACCGCCTGCGGAAAACTTATTTTAACTTCGCAATATATGTCGTTATTTTGCCTCTTGAAAAACTTGTGTTCTTTTGCATATATCAAAACGTATAGATCTCCCCTGGGACCCTGCTTTTCACCGGCATCACCTTCCTGGGGCACCCTTAACCGTACACCGTTATCGACCCCCGCGGGAACCTTAACCTTGATTCTTTTAGATTCTTTTACTTTGCCCCTGCCGTTACACTTCTCGCAAGGGTTTCTTATTATCCGGCCCTCCCCGCCGCAGTCTCTGCAGGTTTGAGATATGCTGAAAAATCCGCTTACCGTGGAAACTTGCCCCCTCCCCTTGCAGGTCGGGCACACGGTATCTTTAGTGCCTGGCTTTGCTCCGCTTCCTTTACATACTGCGCATGTTTCGTAACGTGAAATTTCTATTGTCTTCTCGGTGCCTAATGCGGCTTCGATAAATTCTATCTCCATCTCATACTGTATATCTCTTCCTCTGCGCGGTCTGGCTTTCCTCGGGCTTGACCTACCCCAGCTTGTTCCGAATATATCCGCACCTGCGCCAAACCCCCTTAACAAATCGTCCAGGCCGCTAAAGATGTCTTCGAAATCCGAGAAATGCGTGAAGTCCTGCCAACCGAAACCGCCTTTGCTGAAAGTGCCTTTTAACCCGTCGTGGCCGAATTGGTCATATGTGGATTTTTTATTGGGATCGCTAAGCACTTCATAAGCTTCGGAAATTTCTTTAAACTTTTCCTCAGCTTCCTTCTTTTGTTCAGGCTGCACCCTATCAGGGTGATGCCTGAGGGCCATCCTGCGGTAGGCCTTTTTTATCTCTTCGGCGCTCGCGCTTTTGTCTACCCCGAGCGTTTCGTAATAGTCTCGTTTACTCATGCTTCCTCTGTCTATTATCTATATTAATGTTCCCCGAGGGCTTGCCGTAGCGACTGTCAAAAATTGTGAATACAATGGCGCCATTCAGATTGTGAGAACATTTTCACAATGAGCAATTTTTGCCACAGCGAGCGAGGGGCGCCCATCCCCGAGCGAGCGGCAAGCGGAGGCAACCCTCGGGGAACATTATTTCCCCTTATCCTCGTCCTCTACCTTGTATTCCGCGTCGACAACGTCGTCTTTTTGTTTCTTTTCGTCCTTCGTGCTTCGTCCTTCGTCCTTCGTTTTATCCTTCGTTTGCTGTTCGGCCTGTTTCTTCTGGGCGTCTTTATAGACTTCCTCGGCCAACTTGTGAGCGGCCTTTGAGAGTTCCTCAACCGCGCTTTTCACTTTATTCACATCCTTAGACGAAACAGCCTCTTTTGTCTCCTTTAGTTTCTTTTCTATATTTTCCTTTTCGGCTGCGGATATCCTGTCGCCGTAGTCTTTCAGGGATTTCTCTACGGTATAAACAAGCGTATCAGCCTGGTTTATCGTTTCGACTTCTTCTTTTTTCTTTTTGTCTTCCTCCCCAAATCTTTCGGCTTCCTTCACCATCTTATCTATTTCTTCCTTGGAGAGTTTAGTGGGGGCGGTGATCCTTATTGACTGCTCTTTTCCCGTACCCAGATCTTTTGCGTTAACGTGGACAATGCCGTTAGAGTCAATATCAAAAGTCACTTCTATCTGCGGCATGCCCCGCGGCGCCGGCGGTATGCCCACCAGGTCAAACCTTCCCAGTTCCGTATTATCATTTGCCATCTGGCGTTCGCCCTGTAAAACCCTTATTGTAACTGCCGGCTGGTTGTCCTGGGCCGTAGAAAAAACCTGGCTTTTCTTGGTGGGGATCGTAGTGTTTCTTTCAATGAGCTTCGTGAACACGCTTCCCAATGTCTCAATGCCTAGCGAAAGCGGCGTAACGTCCAGAAGAAGCATGTCTTTTGTGTGGCCCTTCATGATAGCGCCCTGTATCGCCGCGCCCATTGCCACGCACTCCATCGGATCTATGCCCCTTTCTATTTTTTTGCCGACGTAGTTTTCCACGAATTTCTGAACTACCGGCATCCTCGTGGGGCCGCCTACCATGATGATCTTGTCTATTTCCTTAATCGAAAGATTCGTATCTTTTATCGCCTGTTCCAAGGGGTGTTTGCACTTCTCTATAATCGGCATAATGAGCTCTTCCAGTTTCGCGCGGTTTATAGACATTGCCAAATGCTTTGGGCCGGTCTGATCGGCCGTAATATACGGAAGGTTGATATCCGTAGTAAGAGCGCTTGAAAGTTCGATCTTCGCTTTTTCGACGCCCTCCCTAAGGCGCTGCACGGCCATTTTATCTTTTTCCAAATCCACGCCGGATTCTTTCTTGAACTGGTCCTTCACATATTTCATAAGAACGTTATCCATATCAGTTCCGCCCAATTGGGTATCCCCCGATGTCGCTCTCACTTCGAACGTGCCGGCATTGTGCTCGGAGTCCCATCCCATTTCCATAATTGTCACGTCCAGCGTTCCTCCGCCGAAATCAAAAACCATGATCTTAAGTTCCTTGCCGGCTTTCTCCAAACCGTAAGCGAGGCACGCCGCAGTGGGTTCGTTAATAATCCTTAAAACTTTGAGTCCTGCTATCTCGCCCGCGTCTTTCGTTGCCTGTCTTTGGTTATCGTTAAAATATGCCGGGCATGTTATGACGACCTCGTTCACCGAATCTCCCAGATAGGCCTCAGAGTCCTGTTTTATCTTTTGTAATATGAATGCCGATATCTGTTGCGGCGTATATTCTTTACCGTATATTTTGAATTTGAAATCAGTCCCCATTTTCCTTTTGGCGGCCATAATGGTGCCCTCGGGATTTATTGAAGCCTGCCTTCGGGCCGGTTCTCCGACGAGCTTTTGCCCGTCTTTTGTAAAGGCGACGTATGAAGGAAACGCCTTTCCGCTTGCGATCCCCGCACCTTCGGCGCTCGGGATAATAGCAGGCCTTTCTTTCTCCATGAAAGCCGCGGCTGAATTCGAAGTTCCTAAATCAATTCCTATTACTTTAGCCATTTCTTGCCTCCTTGTTTTAATTATATTCTCGTTACGTAGGACACCCCACGTCCTACGTCCCACGTCCTACGTTTTCTATCCCCTTCGATACCTTTACAATCGCCGGCCGAAGGAGCCTCTCATTTAGCACATAACCGCTTCTTATTTCCTCGGCTATGACGCCTGCAGGAAACTTATCGGTTGGGATTTCTTCTTCCGCCTGGTGAAAATTCGGGTCAAATTTTTTCCCTACCGTTTCTATTTTTTTAAGGCCGTTTGATTCGAGTATTTTATGGAATTCTCTTTGGAGCATCTTTAGGCCTTTTAAGAAAGATTCCTTATCGTTTGATTTTTCGATAGAGCTCATGGCGCTATCGAAACTGTCCATTATGGGGAAAAGATCCATCATCAAAAACTGATTCGAAAACCTGATGGTTTCTATTCTTTCTCTTTCGACGCGTTTTTTAAGGTTATCGTATTCGGCCAGGGCCCTCAGCCACTTTTCCTTATAATCCGTATCTTCCGGCTTCGTTTCCTTCTCCGGCTTTATCTCCTTACACGGCTCTTCGGGCTCTTTTTTGAATTGGTCCAGGTTTTTATCTTTTTCTTTACACATCATGCAATTTCCTCCAGGATCTCCGTAGTCATATCCGCAAAAAGGTTTACCATGGGCACGATCTCTTCGTACCTCATCCTTATGGGGCCGATCACGCCTAAATTGCCCGATACGCGGTTTTTAAACCTATACGTTGCCGTTATGATTGTGCATTCCCTTAAATTCTCAAAAATATTCTCGCGGCCTATCCTGATCTTGACGCCCATTGTTTCCAAATCCTCGTTTAGAATCTGCAAAAGTTCCTCTTTTTCTTCTATTGCCATTAAAAAATCCCGCGCCATCTCCATTTCCCTGAACTCCGGCTGTTCCAGCATGTGGTATGTACCGTCAAAATAGAGCTTATGGCCGGGCGAAAGCGCAATGCCGGTATATTTTGTCATCCGGGAAAGCGCCCGGGAAGTCTCCTCTATAACGTCTTCGAAAAACCTTTTCTCATTTAAATATTGTCTCACCTTCGCGGTGGCTTTATCCTCTTTTGCCTCCCCGAAAGGCATGAGGTTATCAACATATTTTCTGTATCCTAAATCCGTGGGAATTCTACCGGCCGAAGTATGCGGTTGCTTTATGTATCCATCCCTTTCCAGCTCAAACATCACGTTTCTAATCGTGGCGCTGGAAAGGTCCAGGCCCCTGGCGATCTTATTAGACCCTACGGGCATGGCGCTCGATATGTGCGCATTCACAATCGCTTCTAAAACCTTATTTCTTCTTGCTCCTCTGTCTATTGTCATAAAATATCTACCTTATTATATCGACCGCTCCTCTGCGGCTGCTACGGTTGCTCGAGTGGGTTTTCGAGCGTGTGTTAGGAACATACTAAAGCACGGAAGTTTATTATATCGCCCCCTCCTCTACGGTTGCGTCGGTTGCTCGAGTGGGTTTTCGAGCGTGTGTTAGGATTATACTAAAGCACGGAAGCGAGAAAACCCAGTTGAGCAACCGACGCAACTAACCCCTTTTAGGTTCAAAAACAATTTAGCACTCTCATTATGGGAGTGCTAAGGTGCCATTTTAACACAATTCACGCGACTGTCAAGGAAAATTATCTTTTTGTTTTTTGGGCAGAGGTTTCAGAAAATTGTCTGCTTTGTAATAACTATTGAGGCCTTTATGGCGGACCCGCCGGTTTCTTTAAGGCTCAGGCGCAATTTTTCCACGCATAAAAGTTGTGGTGATGAGTCCAACTGGTGCAGGAAACTAATCAACGATTCCATGTCGGTCTCTGCTTCTATTTCAAATATGTACTCCTTGTAAAATCCGGTTGCTTTGGGGGCATATGGCTTTATGTCAACCATGCATAAACCGGACTTGCGCGCCAAGGTCTCTATCTCACCCAGGGCTTTGGCTGTTTCCTCCTCGTCAGATCCGGCTTCTTTGACATATTGTATATAATCGCCGTATTCTTTGGTCACAGTTTTTTCCTGCTCCAAATTATACAGATAACGGGCTAGTTCTTTTTCGGATAGCGATACCTCTTGGTTTAATTTTTGCATCCTGTTTCTTATTGGCACGCATACAGCCCTGTCAAATATCGCTGTTAAAACCAGTATACAGGCAATGGATAGTCCTATTTTTTCTTTTTTTGAAAGCTTATCGACAAACATACCGCTTACCCCTTTTGACACATACAAGTTATTTCAAATTCCGCGCATTCTTTATCTTTCTCTTTTTTAGTAGTCGTATAGGTTGTTTTCACATTCTCAAAATACCGAGAATTTTCCAGCTGCGTCAGGAATTTGAAAACATCGGACATAGCCGGGGCGCGCCCCCTAAGAATAACCTTTTGCTTACTCTCAACGGTAATAGTTGTAAAATATATCTCTTCCGGGGTGAGTTCATACACGTGAGCAAGAATGTTTATCGAAGAGTCCTTGGCGTCCAGGCGGCTTTTGACAGCATTGACAACCATGCGCATCCTGGCTACGCTTTCCGCGCTTTCCCTTATGCCGGCAATCCTGCTTTTTAACTGCGCCAGGTATGCGTTTTTGTAGTAGATATTGGTTAAGAACAAGAATGACGCAACCATAACGATGGAAGTAAGCAGAATTCCCGTAACTGTAAGGTCTTTTCTTTTGGCCTCCATTATCTGGCGAATTCGTATTTCGCCCGGCGTCAGGTCTATCTCCGCCTTTTCGGGAGCGGTGGCCAGGCCAAAAAGTGCTGAGGTAGAAATAAATTTATGGCCATCTTCCCGTTGGTAGGCTGCGCACTTTTTTGTATCAATATTGCCGCTAGCGCCCATGTTCTCAGCCGGTATTCCCAATTGCGCGCTCAAAACGGCATCCAGGTTATTTATGTTTTTTGCCGCGCCGCTTAAAAAAATTTTATTTATGTTTTCCGCGCCTTTTTCTTCGTTCCGGTAACGCTCTATCGTGCGTTTTAATTCGTCAACAAACCTATCCTTCCAGCCGGTGTCTTCGCTTAAAAGATGGTTGGCTCCGATAAAAATATTTCTGGTAAAGACCATTTTTCCGCCATGAATCGCGATAAAATCAGAACAATTGGAATCTATGTCTATCAAGACAATGTTTTGCGAATTCTGAGCCCCCGGTTCTGAAAGGGCAGCGGCAATATTAAACCAATTATAAACCCCTTCAGAGCTCAACGCTACCTTTTCCACCTCTATACCTGCCTTGTGCAGCGTTTCTATGCGTTCGCTGATTATGTTTCTCTTCGCGATAATAAGCATTACCCTGGAATAGCCCTCCCTTGCAATATCAAGTATTTTATGGGCGTATACGATCTCCTCCTTGGAATACGGCGTCTGCTTGTTAACCTGTAAATTTATAATATTTTTTATCTCCGCCCGGTCCGTGGACGGTAATTCCAGAATCCTCGCGTTAACAAGATTTCTGGGAATGTATGTTATAACTGATTTCTTTTGTAGTTTCAGCCCTTCGAATGCCTTCGCTATGGCGAATGATACGGGCTCCTTAATCTGGGCGAGCTTGATAAACTTAAGCCCCGTTATGCATCCGCCCGAAAGCGAAACGTTGTTCTGCGCTATCTTAATCCAGTCATTGCCTATTTCCACCACAACAACGGTTTTTCTTAAATTCATCCCCATCTCTTATATTTGTCTCCAATACTTTATTATTTTGCTTTTTCGGTTAAAAACAAAAGTAACCAGCGCAATTCCCCGGGTATCGGCGAGCTGGCCAAAGGACTTTCCCGTAAAGTTATCCGAACGGACAGTAAGAAGGCCTGAAGCGAAAAGCTTATTCAGCTCTGCTACTTCGGAGTTGGAAAGTTTTACATAGGTGTTCAATGTAGCGGGTATTGTTTCTGTGTCTTCAAACGCGTTATCGTCAAGAGTGGCCTGTTTTCCGTCTTCGCCGTTTCGGAATTCCATTATTTTCCCTGCAAGCTCTTTATCAAGGCCTAAAGATTGTAAAACCAATTCGTCGGCAGTATTCACATTTACGCCCCCGTCTCCATAAACGGTTAGCCTGTCTTTCACCTTATTAAATATTTCCTCCGTTACCCCTTTAATTAAAAGTAATTCCTCCAAAACCTCAAAATCGCCGTTTTTGCAATTATAGGCCGGCCTGAGGGTGGAGTAATATCCTTTCTCGGCGCCGCCTCTTTGTGCCTTGTCGTCTTCATCCCTCCAGTCCATAATCGAACTCGCCATGTCTTCGGCGTCTTGTTTCGTCATTCCGCCGGCCATCTCAAAAAATTTTTCAAGCACCTGTCTCCCGGACTTATTCAGGTTAATTTTGCGCTCCTCGTCCACCAGGCCGTATTTAAAATTCCCCTCCTCGGCCGGAGCGCTGGCCGGAAGATATTTGACGCTAAAAAATCCGTCCCCGAGTTTTACATCCTTGAATGCCGCCTCATTGTTGCTCCATTCGTCAATCAACGTATCGTACGATTCTGTATTATCGTTTTCGATTTCAGCCATCGCTTTTTCCACGCCGGCCTTTGCCAGGTAATGGGTCTTGGCCCTGCGGGTTAACCTGGACGCTAAATCCAGATTCGGCCTGATGTACGCCTTTATAGCCAATCCCAGCATGCTTAAGAAAAACAGGCTCCATATAACCATTATCAGTATACTGCCTCGTTTATGATTCATTTACGCCCTTTTCCTTGAGCCGCGACATCGTTGTGGGGATAAGTATTGTCCTTTTTAAATCACATATTTTACCGCCGTCTTTATATCCAATCTCAACCTTGACGCCCAGGGGCGGCATGCTTTCCTCCGGCGCCTTCCCATCTTCTTTTTCCGACCCCCAGGATTTCCTCCATTCGTATGTTTTATTTTCCTCATTGAAACAATAATAACTGAGATTTATCCTCTCTACCGAAGCCAGGGGCTCAACAGCGCCCCTGCCTGTCTTAATTTTCTGAACCCGGCCTGAGGAGCAGGGCTGCTCCTCCCTTACGAAACTTTTGCCTCTTCCGTCCAGACAATACAATATCCTGCCCAGGGAAACCTTCGGCTTGCCTTTGGCGTCTTTTATGTTAACAAGCCCGGCAAAAGAAACTTCTTTTTTTGTGCCTACGAAATTTATTCCGGAAAAATCCGGTACGTTCTTTAGGTCCATTTCCAGCTTTTCCATCGAAAGCAGGATATCCTTACGCGCCCCCGCATAAACTCGCACTTTTTCATAGGCCTTTAATCCGCTCGCCAGGGTTGAGACGATTACAACGCCGATTATACCCAGAATGACTCCGGTTATAAGCAACTCTACAAGGGTAAAGGCCCCGTTTGTTTGCCTGCGTGCCGGCTCGCCTCGCGGCGCTCGCCTCGCGGCGCTCGCCTCGCGGCGAAGCCGCGGGAAGCCGCGGGAAGCCGCGGACCAGGCAGGCCTGCCTGCCGGCGAACCTGTGAAAAGGTTATTCGATCTGCTCACTATCAGAGCCTCCCCTATTGGAATCATCGCTTAAATACGTCAGTATGGTAATCCTTCTTTCGGGCTTAAACCGATCATCCGATACCGTAATCTTGACTTCATTTATAGTTGTCTTCTTTTCGCTTTCGTTAGCATTCAAACAGGTTATTTCTGTTTTCCACTTTTGGCCCTCTGAAATCCCTCTTGACTCGCAACACCCGTACTTTACTCCGGGCAAGACACACCTTTTTTCCAACGCTGTAATTTCAGCTTGAGCCATCTCTTCCTTTAAGAGGCAAACTGCGCCTATGTTAGACTCGGCCACATCAAGCGCGCTAACCATTGTGGCGTACCCGCGGATTACGCTAATTATACCTACTCCCAGGATAGTAACGGCAAGCATTAACTCTATGAACGTAAAGCCACAGCGGTGGTGCAATTCACGCTCATTATTGCCAATTCTTGACATCGTCTTCCGTACCTTCAGCGCCGTCTTTGCCGACAGAATATAAATCATAACTGGCTGTGTTACAGGTGCCCGGGCACCTGTATCTATATAAATTCCTCCATGGGTCGATAGGCTGTTTTTCGAGATACGGGCCGTTCCAATTTGTAGGTAGGGGGCTTATGGAAGATTTTGAAAGCAGGGCATTAAGCCCCTGTTCGGTGGTTGGATAATTTTCATTATCCAGCTCATATAGCTTAAGGGCCATGGCTATATTTGAATTGATATCGGCCTGCGCAATGGCGACCTTTGCCTGTTCCGAACGGCCCGCGAAACGCGGAACAACCATGGCTGCCAGTGCGGCGATGATTATGACGACGATCATTAATTCTATTAACGTGAATGCATGCTCCACGTTACGATGGATGATGGATGATGGACGATGGACGAAACGTGATAGCAACCTTTGCCAGTTCAAATCGTCCTTCGTCCTTCGTCCTTCGTCCTTCGTAACGAGCCCCGCCATCTTATCTTTCGAGTTTCGAGTTCGCATTTCACCCTCCTCCATAATATTTGAGCCACTTTTTCTCCAATTCATCTACGCTTCGAATTGAATTCGCATAAACAAAAGAAAGAGCCTCGTCTACGCTTTTCCCGTCCCGCAATTGCCGGCAGAACAGGCTGAATTTTATCCCGCCGTATTCTTCAATCAAATACCCTACCAGTGTGGTTGCTTGCGCGTAGAAATTGCGCGCTAATTCATAGTTGTCTTCGTGCCTGACATCCATTGCCATAAGTCTGCGGACCGGAATATAGTTTCCGTCTTTGATAAGGTTTTTGACAATCTTTATGGCATGCCCCCGGGCTTTCTCTTCCCACTGGGCCACGCCTTCGTCCAGCCATAAAGGTATTTTTCCGGTAAATCCCACAAAATCCCTGAATATAAGGTGGGTTAACTCGTGAGGTAAAAGTGACTCAGTAAACCCCTTACTCCATTTGTAGCTTATAATCTCCTTTTTTTCGTAATTCGCCATGCCGTTTGCCCACTGCCGCTCTATGCCGGTCGATTCCACAAAATCCTCCCGCGTCGGATAAATATATATTTTTACCCTGTTTTCCCACTGCCAGAATTTATCGTATCTGGAATATCCCAGGTCCGAGGCAATTTTATTGTAATATTTTTCCGCCTGTCTTAATGTCTCCCCGGCAAAATTTTTGTCTTCTTTGTAATATACGACAAAATGCTCGCTTTTAACCGCCTGCCAACCCGAAGCCTGGGCCAAACCGCAGCATAAAAGGCCTATAATGATAATGACATAACAAATTCTCATTTTTTCGTATTTGCGCGATTGTCACCGCAGGCCACTACCCCGTCATTGCGAGGCACGTTTTCTCTTCCCTGTCTTTGCGAGGCGACCTCTTCATTTCGTCTTTGCGAGCCCCGGCCGCAGTCGGGACGAAGCAATCTCTTTCCCCGTCTTTGCGAGGCACCGCAAGTGCCGAAGCAATCTCTGGGATTGCGAAGCCTGTTCCGAGCCTGTCTTGAGATTGCTTCGGCTGACTTCGTCAGCCTCGCAAAGACGGGCGAAGGAATCCCTTCGGCCTCCTCGCAAAAACGTGTTAATATGTCATTGCGGCATTACGCCTATATTAAATATAGGTAAGAGCATGGCGAATACTATGAAACCCACGACTGAGCCAACTATCAGTATAAGCAATGGCTCCAGAAGGGCGGTTGTTATTTTTAGCGCCTGTTCAACCTCTCTTTCATACATTGCGGCTATTTCAGTCAGGGACTCTTCAAGCCTGCCCCCCTCTTCGCCTACCGTTATCATATTTATAGCGAATTTAGGGAAGATGCTTACGGCCCTTAAGCAATTTGATAAGCTTGCGCCCTGGCTGATGATGTTATTGCCCGCGCGCAACAAAGGTTCTTTAAGGGCCTCATTGCTCAATGCATCCGTGGCAAGCACCAGGCCGTCAGAGATGGGAACGCCGTTTTTAAGAAGCATCGCCAGCGTCCTTGAAAACTTTGCTATTTCGGAATTCCTTTCAAGCTTTCTCACTATTGGAATACGTAATTTGATTATATCCATTATTAACTTTTTTTTACTGCCCGGCTTTATCCTGCCCAAAAGAGCCGCCAAAAAAACCAGCGCTAAAATAACCCAGAGCCAATTGTGGGACATAAAATAGCTTATGCCCATCAGGATTTTGGTAGGCAGGGGAAGCGCCTGCCCCATGTTTTCAAATAATACGGTAAGTTTGGGCAGAAAGTACGTAAGCATTACAAAAACAGTGCCTATGCCGACTATAATCATAAGAAGAGGATAAGCCATCGCTGCCTGTATTTTCTTGCGCGTTTCTTCCTGCTTCTCCCTGTATTCTGCCAATTTTGTCAGCACTTCGTCAAGCGCGCCGCTTTTTTCGCCGGATTTGACCATATTCAAATATAAATTATCAAAAGTGCTCGGATACTTGCCCATGGCTTCCGAAAGCATGCTACCCTCTTTTACCTGCTTCTCCAGGTCTTTTACCAAGTTGCTTAATGCCCTGCTTTCCGACTGTTGCGATATGAGCGATAGGGACTGAAGCATGGGAACGCTGGCCTTTACAAGGCTGGCCAGTTGTCTCGTAAACGTGTCTATATCCCCTGTCTTTATCCGCGGGAACCTCACCCCTAAAGTGGCGGACGATAATATAGAATGGCGTTCGTGTTTTTTCGGCATGTCCGCTTTTTTCCCGGGAACGCCCTGATCCGTTTTTTTAGTAACGCTCACGGCGACCAGGCCCATAGCGTCCACTTTTTCCACTGCCTGTTTTTCGGAATCCGCTTCCACCTCACCCTGCACTACGGCCCTTGGGCCCTTTTTAGCTTTGTAAATGTATATTTGCATTATTTACTCCATTCTCGAATCGTAATAGAGTCTATTCCGTCTGGGTAACCCGCATAACCTCTTCGGGCGTCGTAATACCCTCCAGAATCTTATTCCATCCGTCCTGCCTTAATGTCCGCATGCCTCGCTCAACCGCCTTTTCCTTTATCATATCCGAAGAGCTTTTCTGCGAAATAAGTTTTCTGATCTCTTCGTTCACGGGTAAAATTTCATATATGCCTGTCCTGCCTTTGTAGCCTGTATTATTGCACGCCTTGCAGCCTTTTCCGCGATAAGTTGTTAACTTCTTGTCGATGGCCCCCTTAGCTTTAATGTCCCTGAATTGCCCCATAACGATATCCGATATCTGGTAACTTTCTTTGCACTTATCGCATACTACCCTTACAAGCCTCTGGGCCATAAATGCCTCGACTGACGAAGCGATAAGGTAAGCCTCTATGCCGATATTAAGCAAACGCGTTATTCCGCTGGCCGCGTCGTTAGTGTGCAGCGTGGAAAAAACCAGATGCCCCGTAAGCGCGGTCTGTATGGTAATCTCGGCCGTCTCAAAGTCTCTCACCTCTCCGACCATCATCACATCCGGGTCATGCCTCAGCATGCTTCTCAGCATTCTGGCAAAGGTAAGATTAATTTTGGTATTTATTTGTGTCTGCGAAACGCCTTTCAACTCGTACTCTATGGGGTCTTCAATGGTGACTATTTTTCTTTCACGCGTATTAAGCCTGCTCAAGCAAGCATATAAGGTAGTGGTTTTGCCGCTTCCGGTGGGGCCCGTAACAAAAATAATGCCATTTGGTTTTTTTATGAGGGCCTCCAGAAGCTCCAGGTCATTTTTAGCCATGCCAAGACCCGAAATACTAAAAAGCATTACTGTGGGTAGTATCCTGATAACTATATTCTCCCCGTATAGCGTCGGCACGGTTGAGATACGCAATTCATACTCGTCCTGTCCGATTTTTACCTTTGCCCTCCCGTCCTGAGGAAGCCTTCTCTCTACGATGTCCAAACCGGACATAACTTTTATCCTGGACACGATGGCCGGGGAAAGATACCTTATATTCCCGCTTACCTGTTTGTCATACAACACGCCGTCTATTCTGTAACGTAATTTAAGCTCATTTCCGAAATGTTCAATATGTATGTCCGTGGCCCTGTCTTTTATCGCTTCCTGCAGGATCTGGTTAACCAGTTTTATTACGGAAGCTGTTTCTGCCATTTTTTCAAGGTCTTCGACTTTTTCGCTTACTTCAACCTTTTCCTCGCCGGTTTTCGCGGGTTCGTCGGCCAATATTTTATCTATGGTATCCGCTCCTACGCCATAGTAATTTTTTATAGCCTCGAGGATACCATGAGAGGTGGCTAGAACCTTCTCCACCCTGTATCCAAGATTGGTTTCCAGGTCGTCCAAAGGCCACATGTCAAAAGGGTCTGATATGGCTACGGTCAGGACGTTACCGTCTATGTTTATCGGCATAATTTTATAATGCCAGGCGAATTTTGCCGGTACTTTTTTGATAACACCTTCATCTATTTTTGTTTCTTTTAAATCCAGAAAAGGTATGCCCTGTTGTTCGGCAAGGACCTGGAGCATCTCCTTTTCGTTTACCAATCCCATTTTTATTAAAACCTGCCCCAGCATTTCGCCTGTCTTCTGCTGCTCGCTGATTGCAAGTTTCAGCTGTTCCGGTGTTATTGCCTTCCTCTCAAGCAATATATCTCCCAACCTTAGAGCCATTTCTTAACTCCGTTTATTAAAGTTTTCCTGTCAGATAAAACTTTTCTTCCGGAACGTTATCAAGTCTCCCTGAAATTATCCTGTCGCACCCATCAAGAGTATCCTTTATTGAAACATACTCTCCTTTTCTACCCGTATAAGCTTCGGCTACAAAAAACGGCTGCGTAAGAAAATTCTGCAGCTTCCTGGCCCTCTCATAGAGGGTCCTGTCCGTCTGCGAAAGTTCCTCAATGCCTACGACAGGGACTATTTTGCTCAATTCCTTATATTTTTTTAAAATCTTGATAGCCTTCTGGGTAATATCAAAATGGTGTTCGCCTACTATTGACGGGTCAAGATTATTGCAGGATGACAGCAGGGGGTCTATGGCCGGGTACAATTTAAATTGAATCTTCTCCCGCGATAAAACTATAACAGAATCCAGGTAACTGAAAATTGTGACTACGGCCGGGTCTGTCAAGTCATCCGCCGGAACATAAACTGTCTCAATCGCCGTGATAGAACCGCCGCCCTTTGAGCGTATCCTCTCTTGAAAATCGCTTACCTCGGAAGCGAGCGTAGGTTGATATCCCGTTTCCGAAGGAACCCGACCAAGTAGTGTGGAAATCTCGGCGCCGGCCTGGACGAATCTGTAAACGTTATCTATAAAAAAAAGGACATCCTTATTCTGGTCTTGGAGATATTCCGCCAGAGTGACTCCCGTTAGGGCGACGCCGAACTTCGCCCCGGGCGATTCATTCATCTGCCCGAAAGCGAACATGATTTTGTCCAGCATTTTTTGTTTTTTAAACTCAAAATAAAGCTCATTCCCCTCTCGTATCCTTTCCCCCGCTCCGGTAAAAACACATACACCTTTATGTTTGGTTATGACATTATGAATCATTTCCAGCACCAAAACCGTTTTTCCCAGCCCTGCGCCGCCTATAATCCCTGTTTTTGAAGCCTTAACCAGCGGAAAAAGCAAATCCACTATTTTTATCCCGGTCTCTAAGATTTTTGAGCTGCCGCTAATGAGCCTCTCGACGTTTATGTAAGGCCTGGTTATATTTTTTTTGACCGTGTAAAACTCGCTCGCTTTTATGGGGCCTTTTTTGTCGATACTCTGTCCTGTCGCGTTTATTATCCTGCCAAAAAGATCCTCGCCTACCGGAATTTTAAGAGGGCTTCCGGTTGCTTCGGCTTTCGAATTCCTTTTCAGGTTAAGCGTTGACGCCAAAGCTATGCAGCGGACGGTTTTATCGTTGAGATGCTCGCATACCTCAAGAAGAATATCCTTTCCCTCTGCGGTTTTTGCCTTAAGGGTTTCGTTAAGCCCGGGAAGCTCATTGATGCCTTCAAATTTTACATCCACCACTGGCCCCTGCGCCGCTATTACCCGCCCGTTTGCCATGCTAACCTCTTCCCTCCGTCATTGCGAGGCACGTTTTCTCTTCCCGTCATTGCGAGGCGACCTCTTCCTTTCGTCTTTGCGAGGCACCGCAGGTGCCGAAGCAATCTCTTTCC
>JADHYL010000025.1 GCA_016782495.1 Candidatus Omnitrophota bacterium | reverse complement strand
GCTCCAAAACCATTGGGCCAGGAGGCGTTATTAGGCACGGTCTGGTCGGAAGGATAGCCGCCTGCCAATGGACTGCCCGAAGGAGCCGTGGTGGCATTGGCGGTATCAATCATCGTCTTGGTAAAACAAGATGACTCGGCTCCGCCTGAGCCGGCGCTGAATGTGCCTTCGGGGATATGGACCATCTCTATTGCCATAACCCGGATTTGTGTCGTTATCGGATGCGCCGCCTCGTCATCGGTTACGACGTCATTAGTGTTTTCCGCGTAATTCCAGATTAGTTTTACGCCGCTTAATGAGGCCGTGCCTGAGCCGGTAGAGGAACGCTGGATAAAAACGCCCACCCCTTTACTGCCGCTGACATCGGTTGTTCCTACCTTGCATTCGTAACCCGCGGGCATGGTGTGGTCGCCGGCAGTGGCAGAAAGATAAGCGTGGTTCCAGGTCACGCCCGAGTCTGTGGAGTATTTGACGAATACCCACGCCGCGTCGTAGTTGGTAGCATCCCGCCATGAGTTTTCCCAAGATAAGTTAAACTGGATTTCGAGGGTGTCATTACCGGTATCCTGCGCGTCTGTGGTGACGCTTGAGACGGAGATGTTATTAGCGTGTGACAGCGGACAGCGGACAGCGGACAGCGTGCAGAAAAGCATTAGAAAAAATATAAGTTTCAGCGGACATCGTATAGCGTTCAACGTGCAATCTGAACGCTGTCCGCTGAACGCTGAACGCTGACCCTGTAACCTTCTTATAATCTTACGCATAAGCATCATCTCCTTATTCAATTTACCGGATTTATCATCCTATACAACATAGCGCCTATTTCATCTGCCAAAAGCGCTAAAGATTTATACATAGATTCATCTAAATACTTAAGATCCTTAGACAGCATAATCTGCGTTTGTACTTCTGCTAATGATCCGTATGATACCGATAGAAACTGTTTATATTCCGCTTTATGCCCTCTGGCATAGCCCTCTGATATGTTAGACGGCACGGATACAGCAGCGCGCCTTAATTGTGATACCAGCCCATATTGCTCGTGATTTGGAAATTTACCGGTAGCTTTATATATTTCCAGCGTCAATTGATATGCCTTTTGCCAGACTATCAAATCCCTAAAACTTTTTGTTTTCATTATTTTCCCTGTCCGCTGTGCGCTGTCCGCTGAACGCTGTCCGCTGGCTCACCATCTCCCCTTCCTCTCCTTGATGTTCATAGCAGTTGGGTCGCCCCAGACGGCGTTTTTGGTGTTGATATCGGTGATATATTCCTTTACCTTATCCGCGTCGTCCGCGTCCGGGCTTATATCAAGGTACCTCTTATAGTAAAAAACGGCCTTTTCCCTGTCATTTTCGATGGTATCGTAAATAAGTGCTAAATTAAAATTGGCGTCCGCGTCATCGGGTTTCAATTCCAGGACCTTCTCGTATTCACGCACCGCCTCTTTCCAGCGGTTTTCCTTCTGGAAAATCACGCCTAAATTATAGTGCATATCCGCCGTTTCCCTTTCAAGCCGCTCCAGCTTTTTATTGGAGGATGCAAAATCACTAAGCGTCTTTTTTAGATCCTTTTGCAGCTCTTTTTTAGCCTCAAGGAATTCTTTATTTTTATCTTTCAGCTCATTTACGTCATCTTTTAATCTTTCTGACGCCCCTTCTTCCTTCTCGAGCTTTTTCGAGAGAACGGCCTCGCTTTTTCGCGCCTCGCCCGATTCCTTTTTGAGCGCGCTTATTTCTTTTTTATAACCGGATACCTCGTCTTTTAGTTCCCTTATTTTGCCGTTCAAGGTTTCTTTTACCTTTCTTACCGGCTCGGTTTTTTTCTCCAGCGCCTTTATTTCATCCAGCCGTTCCGTGCTGACGGCTAAAAGCTCTTTTTTGGCGCCATCCAGATTGACAAGGCCCTGTTGTAACGCTTCGACTTCTTCTTTAAGTTTTGAGTTTTCCTCGGTAATTGTTTTTAGTTTATCAATGATCTGGCTTCTGTCGCGGTTTAAACTGTTTGCTTCGGCTTTAAGGGCGGCCTTTTCGCCGCGCAGGGCTTCATTCTCGCGCGAGAGAACATCCGTTTTTTCCTTAAGCCGTATATTCGTTTTCTCAATAACCTCTGCGGCCGCTTTCGGCTCTTCCTTATCCGCTTTGCCCCGGAAGGCATACGCTTCGGGAGTGAATAGTGCATAGTGGATAGGGATTAGCAATATTGTCATTGCGAGGAGTCCTGAGCGAAGCGAAGGACGACGAAGCAATCTCTGTGACGGGCTAGGAACAGGCTGCGCAATCTCTTTTTGGGATTGCTTCGCCCCTGCGGGGCTCGCAATGACAGTGGTTCGGGGCCCGCAATGACGACCTCTCCACTCTTCACTATTCACTTTTTTTATATATTTTTGCATAGTTACCTCCTGCTTAACGGCCGATATTTTCAAGCCGGTTAACCCTTTCTTCCAGACTGTCATATTTATCCCGAAGCTCTTCCAGCTTCGCGTTTGTTTCGTTAAACTTCCTGTATGTGTATTCATAATCGCTTTCCCGCACCATGACGCCGCTTTTGTCGTAAACCCGCACGTCCTCCGGCAGGACAAAGTTTATGCCTTCTATCGTGCGCTTCTCATAGCCCTCGCGTATCCGGCTTTCGCTATCGTCCTGGCTATACGCGGGCGTAGAGATTAGTAAAAGTGCCGTTGCGAGTGAACAGAGCGTTAGTCTACTCATATCCCCTGACACCTTTCGGCTTCTTCGTTTCGTCTGCCACATCCACATCCCCTCCTATAATATGGGGCGTGATGAAAATCACTATTTCCTGTTTCTCCAGATCGTCCGATGTCCTTCTGAATGCCGCACCAAGCCAGGGTATATCCCCTAAAAACGGCAGTTTATCAACAGATTTTATTTTTTCATCTTTTTTCAATCCGCCTATCACTACCGTCGTACCATCTTTTATCATTACCGTGGTCTCCGCGGTCGTCGTGGCGACAATAGGGACTGTATTCACCACGTCAGGGGCTATTTGGTATTCCAGCTCGGAATCCACGTTTGAAACTTCGGGAATTATTTTCATTGTGATATAGCCATCGTCGTTGATTATAGGGGTAACTTTAAGGGAAACCCCAACATCCACAAACTGCACCTGCGCCGCCGTGGTAGCGGTAGTCCCGCCTGTTTCTATCGTGGTGGTAACATAGGCCTGCCTTGTTCCTACAAGTATCTTTGCTTCCTGCCCGTCCGTTACGGCAATGCTCGGCGTGGAGAGGTTTCTCGTCTCTCCGTATTGCTGAAGAATCTTCACGATAGCGGAATAGCTAGAACTTCCGGGCTGAACCTCGTTTCCGGCGGCCATCTCAAAAAAAGTCGTTATGGTAGAGGAAAGGCCGAAATCCCCAAAAAACTTTATACCATAATCCTGCGCCTGTTTAAATACCTTATCCCAGTCAACGCCCATGTCAAAGTCATCGCTTAAAATAACCTTGAGAATCTTGGTCTCAAGAAAAACCTGCTTTGTCTTCGTATCGAGGCTTTTTATGAGTTCCTCCGCCTCTTTCATTCTTTCGGGAAGCGCGCTCACGATAACCTGATTGCTCCTTACATCCGCCTGGACCATGCCGGTCTTTTTACTGTCTAACCTCGCGCTAAGGCTCGCGGCTATATCCGCGGCCCTGGCATACTGAATCGGGAAGACCCTTGTTAAGCTCGGCTTGTCAAGCCGGGCCATGGCGGCCTCCATCGCTTTTAACTTTTCCGGCGTATCCATTAAAATTACCGAGCCCGAATCCTCATCTACAAAGAGCTTACCTATATCGCTTTTTACCGTTTCAAGCATTTTAAATGCGGCTTCGGGCTTGGCGTAATCCAGTTTGAATATATGAACCCGCCGGGTATCCTTGAAATTTTCCCCGTGAAGCAGTTTATATTCGGCTTCCGTCATTACATAAAGGATATCCCCGCGCATCTCATAGGCAAGATTATTTGCCAGCAGTATGATTTCCAGGGCGTCCTTTATGCTTGAGTCTTTCAAAAAGAGCGACACCCTGCCTTCCACGTCCTTGGCGGCAATGATATTTATGTTGCCTTTCTGACCTAAAAATTTCAGCGTATCCACTATATCCATGTTGCGCAAATCCAGGGCCATGCGCTGTTCAAGCCCTTTTTGTAAGGCCAGCGTCCGTTCGACTGCTTGTGACGTAACTTGAGAGGACTGCGCCTCGGCGTCCTGCTGGGCGTAGGCGGGAATAGGAATTAGGGAATAGAGGATAGGGATTAGTAAAAACGCCATTACGAAAGCGATGTTCCTCGTCATTGCAAGTGCTACTCTTAACCCGTTAACCCGCAAACCCGCAAACCCGTTAACCATTACATAAACTCCATTTCTTCGCCTTCGTAGCCCAATATAACCCTGTCCTTAAGTATATTCTTTATCCTTAAACCGTTTATTGGGTCGCCGCGTTTCAGAAAATAAGTTTTTTTCGCCTCGGTATCCTCGATCATCGCCTCGGGATGCGTTCCCCAGTATATGCCCACAAGGACCAAATTTTTTGTAAGTTCCGTAAATTTCGGCTGCGCGCCCGGAAGCTGCGCTTCGGATCCCCTGGCCGGAGGGCTGAACAAATCTCTTTTCGCCGCCGCCTCTTCGTAAAAAGAGAGCGCCTTAAGAGGCGTTATGAGTTTTTTCTGAAACTGCAGGCTTTCCACACCGTAAGTTTCGGCGAAAATGTTATTATGATTCCTACTTGCCATTATTACATCCGTAATCAAAAATACCACAAGAGCGGCTGAAGCTACCACAAGAATTCTGTTGATTATCTTCAGGTTACCGATAATATCAAAAAACGGCTTTTTTTCTGTTTCGCCTTTTTTTATCGCGAATGAGGCAATATGCCTTTTAAGCTTAAAAAGCAATTCTTTGAAATCAGGGGCAGCCTTTTTTAAAGTACCCGGTTCAGGGGCCGCGCCATCGTTTTTCTCTATCGCGTTAAACAGCCTCTCTTCCGGAGAAACATTCTCTTTAACCATTTTTTACGGCACCCTACACTTGTTCATTAAGCGTTCCTCTGAAATAAAATCAGCGTAATTAACATTTACACATACTGCGCGACCTGCACGATGCGGGACGCATCACGCGTAACGATTCTCACTTCCTTTTGAATCATCTCCTGGACAACCTCTTTATCCACTGTTCCTTTTTTGTGCATAACAAGGTATTGTAAAGCTTCATGGCAAAACATCGTAATTTTCCTGGGGTAGCCTTGAGTATAATTGTAAATCGCGTTCAGTGCATTATCGCTGAATAAAGGCTCTTTCGCTATGCGTCCTGCCCGGTTCAGGCGAAAATCTATCATCTCTCTTACCTCTTCTTCTTTCAAAGGGTTTATAACGCATTTTAATGCAACCCTGTCCCACAGATTGTTAATCCGACTTATCTCTGGAAGGAGTTCCATCTGAGCGAATAGCACAATCTGGATTAACTTGCTTACATTGGTTTCGTAATTTAAGAGAAGCCGCAAAACTTCCATTGACGCTGGAGAAAGCTTCTGGGCCTCATCTATAAATAGCACGATAGTGTTGTTTTCCTTTACTCCCTTCTCAAAAAGGAAATTTTCCATGGCCTTTTTATAATTTGAAGAAGAACGAAACCCCGGTTTTAATTGAAAAATATCTCCTAACGCGGACAAAAAAGCGTATTCTGATTTAGCCGTCGGATCCAAAGTTATCTTGGTGATGAATCCCGCATCCTCGGAGAAAATATTGAAAAGTTTTCTCATGAGGGTGGTCTTGCCCACGCCAACATCGCCCAGAATAAGATTGAGGCCTCTTTTTAATGAGACCGCGGCTCTTAGGCGGTAAAAGGCCGATTTATGCTCCTGCGAGAGATAAAAAAACTCGGGGTCCGGGCTTGTGGAAAAGGGTTCTTTTTCCAATCCTAAAATTTTATAGTAACTCATATTGCGTCCTGCGTTATGCGTTTAAATAAAAAAACCCGTAAGTTGTTTTCGAACTTACGGGGTCTGATTCCGTAATTATAAAATCTGCTATTAAGCTGCTTCTCAGAGAGAGAGAGTAACTATTTGGTTTATAACACTTTTTCATCCGCATCTTCCGATTCTTACGTGTTTATGGTTTCTTATTACTTA
>JADHYL010000024.1 GCA_016782495.1 Candidatus Omnitrophota bacterium | reverse complement strand
TATAATCAAGTTTTTTGCTTTCAAGTTTCGGCCATGAAATGCATAAAAAAAGTAACACAGCCATGGTGAATATATAGGGCCTTCCGTAAAAAAGGCGATACAAAAAAGTAAAGTTTGATACGGTTGCCACAAGGAGGCTGATGATCCAGGCTTCAGGCCTTTCAAGCATGAGGGATGGCACAAGCGAGAAAAATATAAAAAGGGATATCACGGAGAAAACAACCAAGGAATCCGGGCCGAGGGCCAGTGTTTTGTGGAATAATCCGAGTATGGAATGCCAGCCCGGATGGCTATCCATCTTTATATCCTCACGAAGCACGAGTATTTCTTCCCAGTCCTTATCGCTTACTGCTTTTGCGGCGTGTCTCAACGCGTCGTCAACAGGTAAATAGCCATACCCGATTATTTTTAACGGAATAAGGATTACGGTCGCTATGACAACGCATAGAACTAAAAGCGGAACCAATCTGGACTCGGATATTTTTTTATTCAAAGACTCTTGCATTTTTGTTTATACGATATCACTAATAGCGTGCCAATGCAAGAAAAATTAGCGCTGTCTACAAAGCAAAACATTCTGTTCGTATACGGGTATCTCGGAGCGGGCGCCCTTCCGGCGAATTTTGTGGCTCGCTGCAATTGGTGTGTTGAAGATTTCATTCACTCAATTGCTTACGCTCGCGCACAAAATTTTTCGCCTCCAGGGCATCCCGCTCCAAGATACCCGTCAAATCTGCAAAGATATTTAAGCTATCTAACACTAAAATCTATTGTATATTTTCTTTCCTGTGATATCATATTAAAAATGGGTTACCGAGATGCGTAAGAGAATAAACATAGGAATTTTAATTTTTTTTCTCGCCCTAAGCGCAAGAGTGCTATACTTAGAAGAGATCAAAAATACCTACCTTTTTTACCATCCGATAGTAGATTCAGGGTCCTTTGAGCATAGTAGCGCAAGAATTTCAGAGGGGTCTTTCGGCGGCGAAAATACGCGAGATTTAAGAAGGATTCCTTTATACCAGAATTTTCTCGCATGTATTTATAAGATTGGCGGCCGCAACCTGTATCTGGGCCGCTTTATCCAGTCGATCTTGGGCGCTTTTTCATGTTTCCTTATCTATCTTATCGGATTAAATACATTTGACCGTAGGGTCGGCATACTCGCCGGCATTGTAGCGAGCTTATACTGGCCGCTTATAGCGTTTGAGGCAAAATTTCTGCCGGTAAACCTGGCCGTTTTTTTCAGCGCGCTCACGCTTGCGGGGATCCTAAGATTTTTAACGATCAAGAAGACATTTTGGATTCTTTTAAGCGGGGTTTTTTTGGCGCTTGCCGTTTCATCGAGAGCCAACATTGGTTTGTTTTTTCCGGTTTTTGCTGTTTGGCTGGTGGTAATCGGGAAAAAGGAAAAGACTTTTAAAAAAGGCATTCTGCATGCTCTTCTTTTTGTAATCGGATTCGGGCTTGTCATTGCGCCGACCATTACGAAGTTTTATCACGAACGAAAAGAAGTCATGCCCATTCAGGATAATTACGGCGTCGGGATATATTTTGGATCGGATCTCGAACTTATAAGGATAAAACCGGGTTCCTCATGGCTGAAGCTCATGATGGAGCTCCTGGAAAAAGACCTTACCGAAATAAACGAAAGGAATATATATTTTTTAAAAAAGACAAAAGATCTGATCTTATCCAATCCGCTCGGATACGTGGACACGTTACTTAAGAAAAACTACGTATTATGGAATTATTACGAATTTAGTCCCCGAGAGAACATAAATTATTTTAGAAAAAAGTCGCCCTTCTTATCGCTCCCGCTTTTTAACTTCGGGTCCATCGCGGCTTTTTCGATTCTTGGAATGGTACTTGCCTGGCGCCGAAAGTCCCAAAAGCTAATGCCGTTATATCTTTTCGTGTTCACGTATGAAGCATCGCTTCTTTTATTCATGCCGCTTTCAAGATACAGGTTACCGGTCGCGCCTTTTCTCATAATTTTCGCCGCTTATTCGGTAAACCACCTTGTAGATTATTTTTACAAGAGGCAGCGGAGCGCGCTTTTTCAGTACGCCGCATTATTTGTGCCGCTTTTCATTTTGACGAATACGAATGTAATTCGCGGATACCTCGACGATTTTAGCCGGCCGCTTTACCACGAAGGCCTGGCTTATTTGCGCCAGACGGGCGACGCGAGCGCTGCTCTGACGTATCTTAAAAAGGCGCTTATGGAAAATCCCAAAGATCCCGATATTTACGAAACAATCGGCACTGCCTATCAAAGTTTGGGGGACTTGAGTAAGGCCGAGTCGAGCTATAAGAAGGCCCTCAAGCTAGAGAGCCGTTTTCAGGGGGCGATTAACAAATTAGGGGTGGTATATGCCAAGCAGGGGAAGTATGAGGAAGCAAAAAATCTTTTTGAAAAAGCGGTTTCTTCGTTTCCGGTGGAGCCAGCCAATGCGCACATAAACCTTGGAAGCCTTTATCAGAACCACGGCGATTGCCAAATGGCGGAAAAAGAGTACTGTAGGGCCCTCTTTCTTGAGCCCGACAACCTGCAAGCGCTTTATAGGCTGGGAAAACTTTATGATAAAACCCAAAACCCCAAAAAGGATGAAATCTGGAAAAGATTTAACGCGCAACTGGAAAAAATTAAGTAATTCCCTTTTTTCCCTCGTTAAATTGCATGTAAATAACACCGTAATATTATTGACAAACCCAGGGTAATATGATACCCTTAAATTAAAATAATAACCAAATGAAGAAAACAGGGATCGCAAAAAAAGGTTTTCACGTTGGAATTGACATCGGCACCCGTGTCGTTAAAGCGATAGAGATATCCCTGGAAAACAACATACAGCGCCTCACAAAATTCCGCTTACAAGAGATAGACCAACCCCATACCCAGACGAGCGCCACAAAAGCGCTTAAAGCACTCGTGGAGGCGCTTAATCCCGCCACGAGAGATGTGAATATTTCCGTATCCGCCCCCTCGGCCATCGTTCGTTTTATCAAAATGCCGCGTATGAAAGAAGACGAGATAAAAAAATCTGTTAAATTTGAAGCCGAGAAGTATATCCCATTTAATATTAACGAGGTATTCATAGACGCGGCAGTGATTAAAGATGAGGCCGACGAAAAACAGAAAGAAGTGCAGGTTATTCTTGCGGCGGTTAAAAAAACAGCTTTGGAATCCAAACTTGAGATGCTGAAAGAATCGGGGGTTAACCCCATAGTGGTTGACATCGACAGCTTTGCCTGCTTCAACGCCTTTCTTAATTCTCTAAAAGAAGTTGACAAGTCCAGGAGTATAGCCCTTTTGAATATCGGCTACACGCAGACAAACGTCGTTATCTCAATGGGGGAGACCCCATTTTTTACGCGTGACGTACAAATCGGTACCAAAGACGTGGCCAAGACGATTTCCGCGGCCTTGCAGGCTGACGAGAACCAGGCGGAAAAAATGATTTTTGATCCGCAAAATAAAGACCCTAAAGAAATTCTGGAGGCAGCGAAACAGGCGTTGAATACGCTAAGCGATGAACTGCGGCTATCCTTCGGTTATTATGAGAATCAGCGCGCAAGAAGCATCGATGAGATCTATATTTCAGGGGGGCTTGCGAGACTCGCGGGCATTTCCGAATACATAGGTGAGAATTTTGGGATCAAGACGGTAATATGGGACCCGTTTTCGAAATTTGAAATTAGCCCGGAAGTCAATTTAAAAACCCTGGAAAGCGCAAAATCACAACTTGCCGTTTCTGTAGGATTAGCGATAAGGGGTTGAGGCTTAAAGATGATAGAATTAAACCTTTTGCCCGAGGAGCTTAGAAAAAAGAAGCGAAAAAAAATAGAATTACCGGAACTGCCGCTTATTCCCATCGCGATAGTTTTTGTTGGAGTTCTAATTTTAGTCCAGCTGCTCCTTAGCGGTTTGATATTCCTGAGCCAGAAGCAGTTGGGCGAGCTTAAAACGAGGTGGCAGGAGTTGGCCCCGAAAAAAGAGGGGTTGACAAAGTTAAAAAATTCTATTTCGGATACGACCGAAAAAACAAAGGCGATAGAGGGGCTTATTGAAAAAAGATTAAACTGGTCTTTACTCTTGAATGAACTCAGCAATTCCCTGACGGCTAATATTTGGCTGACGGATCTTTCTTACGACGAGAAAAAAGAAAGGCACGCCGCCCTATTTTCGCAGGACCAAACGATATCAGGCCGGGCTGCCGGGAAAACGCTAAAGCCCGAGTATTATAGACTTGGCACGTTAACGGTTTCGGGTTGCGCGTCAGGAGTGGGCGAAGAGGCGACAGCTTATATAGCGCGTTTTATAAAAAACTTAAAAGAGAACGAAGCATTTTTCGGACAGTTTGAGGACATAGAACTTGTTTCCATAACAAAGGTCTCTCTCGGAGAGCGCGACGTGATGAAGTTTACCTTACTCTGCAGATTCAAGCCCAAAGTCGCGGAAGGTTGAATTTATGATTTTTTCAAAGATATTCAAGAACCTGCCGGAAGTTACGCTGGACGAATCGAAAAAAAAGATACTGCTTATTTATATTTTGATACTGGTTCTGATTTTCGGTTTGTATTTTTACTTTTTCTTAAATCCCAGCCTTGCGAAACTGGCGCAAATAATCCCTGAAGCGCACGTACTCAGGGCAGAAATAAGACTCGTTAAAAGCGACCTAAATTTTGAGGATAAATTGAAAGAAAGACTCCGGGTTTTAGGGCAAACGATGGAAAAATATGAAAATAAACTTTCCCGGGAAAAAGAAATACCAATGCTCCTGGAAAACCTTTCCAAGATCGCAAAAAGTTCCAAGGTTAAAATACTTAGCATAACGCCGATTGACAAAGCTCTTAAGGGCCAACAAGGCGCGGGCGCGAAAAAAGACATATATCAGGAAGTGCCCATTATAATAACGGCACAGTCCGGATATCATGAACTGGGTATTTTTATAAATAAGCTTGAAACAGACGAACGTTACATGCAGGTATCCGATATTGAGATCAGGTCCGGCAAGGCAAATCCAAAAAGACACGACATGGAGTTTATAGTAAACGCTTATACGTTTAAAAAGGAGTAACCCCTTTTGCGAAAATTTTCTCTAGCGCTCATTTTTATTTTATGTATTTCTTTAGGGGTCTCGGCCGAAGAGGTTGAACCTTCCGGCAAAACCGACGCGTCGGTTGAGCCGCCGGCCGAAACGGTCTTTATCTACAATAACCGCGGCCGACGCGATCCTTTTGTGCCGCTGGTGGGAGATACTTCAGGCGTTGTCGGATCGCTGGAAGACGTGATGAGCATAGAGGATGTTGAGTTGAACGGTTTGGCAAGTACATCCACGGGCGAAAAAATAGCGATACTTAACGGAGAAATGGTCAAAGAAGGCCAAAGCGTGGGCAGGCTAACCTTAAAGAAAGTTTTAGACGCGAAAGTGATTATATTGATAGATGATGTAGAATACGAACTTAATATTCAAGAGGAGATAGCTCAATAAATACTGCCTGACGGGAGACAAGGAGGATGCGATGCAGAAAAAAGGAATTATTTTTATTTGTATACTGCTGGCTTGCGCTATGGGTTTGCCTAATACGATCACATATTCCGAGGAAAGCTTAAGCCCACCGGCGACTGAAACGGCAGAAAATGTCGCCGCCATAGGAGAGGAAAAAGTCTCGTATGTTAAACCCGGATACGTAACAGTAAATTTTAAGGACGCGGATATTATCGCAGTGCTTAATTACCTTGCGGAAGTAAGCGGCGTTGATATCGTGCCCTCTCCGGATGTCGCGGGAACCGTAACGTTAAAATTAACCGACAAGCCCTGGGAAGTGGCATTAGATATTATCGTAAAAAATTACGGATACGCCTATGAACGCGAAGGCGATATAATAAGAGTCGTAACACTCGATAGCTTGCAGAAGGAGGAGCTGGTGACGGAGGTTATACATTTGAATTATACCAGCGCCGAAGAGACCCAAGAGGCCATAAAAGATATGCTTACAGAAAGAGGGAAAATTACCTACGACTCAAGGATCAACGCGCTGCTGGTCACCGATCTTCCCACGAATACTTATCGCGTAAAGCAGGTAGTGGAAAGACTGGACAGAAAAACACCGCAGGTCATGATAGAGGCCAGGATCTATGAGACGCTTCTTGAGAAAGACGAAAAGATGGGCATAGACTGGTCGATTAAAATAGCCATCGCCGGAGCCTCAAGGCCGACAACAATGCC
>JADHYL010000023.1 GCA_016782495.1 Candidatus Omnitrophota bacterium | reverse complement strand
CGCAAGAAAGATAGCTTGCATTATGTACTCTATGTTAAAGAACAATACGGCCTATAATCCTGGACGTGTCGCTATAGCTGTTTAATCTTTTATATCTCGTTCTTTGAAAATTTATCTTTACTTCTTATAGTACGTCTATTTAAACCTTGCGTTCACCGAATCCATGTGTTTCGGAAGCCCTTCGATTTCAGTAAGTTTTTCGATTGAATCGCGGACTTCCTCCAACGCCTTTTTAGTGTAAGAAATAATGTGCGAGCTTTTCATGAAATCATCTATGCCAAGACCTGAGAAAAATCTCGCCGTGCCGCCTGTAGGTAGAATATGGCTTGGCCCCGCGATATAATCGCCGACAGCTACGGGCGTATAAGGCCCGATAAAAATCGCGCCGGCGTTTCTTATTTTCTTTAACACATTTCTCGGATTTTTAACCATGACCTGCAAGTGTTCCGGAGCCAGGAGGTTTGTAACCTCGACTGCCTCATCCATGTTCTTGGTTAAAATAACGTATCCTTTATCGATTTCCTGTTTTACTGCCTTTACGATGCGCTTTGAAGGCGTTACCAAAATCGATACGCCCCTTGCGTGCTCGGCTTGAGCCAAAAGATCGGCCTTGATGCACTGGGTATCGGCGTATTTATTTGCTATGATGGCAACCTCGCTCGGGCCGGCCAGCATGTCAATACCGCAATAGCCGAATACCTGCCGCTTTGCCTCGGTAACGTACATGTTACCCGGCCCTACAATCTTATCGACTTTGGGTACTGTTTTTGTCCCGAATGCCAATGCCCCGATAGCCTGGGCGCCTCCAACTTTGTATATCTCGTCGACTTTTAAGAGATTGGCCACGACCAGAATATAAGGGCTTATCGTGCCGTATTTATTCGGCGGGGAAGCAAGAACGATCCGCTTCACGCCCGCTATCACTGCCGGAAGAACGCTCATATACACGCTTGAGACAAGCGGAACCGTGCCGCTTGGCACATACACCCCGACCGAATCCACGGGGGTGATTTTTTCCCCGAGCACGACACCGTCTTTGGTCTTTGTCTTCCAGGACTTCTTCATCTGCTTCCTGTAAAACTTATCTATATTCTCCATGACGGTCTTGATCGTCGTCACGATCTCCGGCTTAATATTCTGATAAGCGGCCGAGGTCTCGCACTCGGTTACCCGCAGGTCCTTTGGCTTCATCTTGACCCTGTCGAATTTCCTCGTGTATCTCGCGACTGCCTCGTCGCCGTTTAATCTTACGTTATCAAGAATTTTTTTAACACTTTCCGTCACTCGCTTTTTGAAATGCGAATTACGGTCGATAAGTTTTTTAAAATTCTTGCTTCCTATTTTTACTAATTTCATTTTGAAACTCCTTCAATAATGCCGGCGGCTGATTTTTCTGCAAATTCAAATACCTTATTCAATTTAGAAGGGTCTTTCCCTCCGGCTTGCGCGAAATTCGGCCTGCCCCCGCCTTTTCCCGCTACTATTTTGGCCAGGTCTTTTATAAGCACCGAGGCGTTGAATCCTTTTGAAACTAAATCTTTCGTGCCCGTCACAATAAGATTCGCCCTGCCTTCCGTCTCGCTTCCAAGTACGATAAGACAGCTTTTTTCCTTCGATTTTATTTTATCCGATAAGCTGCGCAAAATTCCCATGTTCGCGCCTTCTATTTTTTCCAGAATAATTTTCACATCCTTTATAACTTTTGCCTTTTTAATTATAAGTTCGATATCCCCTTCGGCTTCTTTCAGCTTTTTCTTCGCAAGGGCTTTTTCTTCTTCTTTTTCGTTGAGCGCCTTTTCGGCATCTTTTTTCTTTCTTTCGTTTTCCTTTATCCATTCCTTTGCGCGCTCCCCGGTAAGCGCTTCGATTCTCCTGACGCCGGAGGCCACGGAACTCTCGCGCATAATCTTAAAAATACCTATGTCCTTTGTGTTATCGACATGCGTGCCGCCGCAAACTTCCTTCGAATAGCCGGGAATTGATATAACCCTAACTTCGTCCGCGTATTTTTCCCCGAAAAGCGCGATCGCGCCTTCTTTTTTGGCTATATCAAGCGATTTCGATTCTTTTTTTACATTAACGGCTTTTTCGATCTGCTCGTTTACCATCGACTCTACTTTTTCGATTTCCCTATCGGTCATTTTCTTCATGTGCGTAAAATCAAACCTTAGCCTGTCCTCCACCACGAGAGACCCGGCCTGGTGAACGTGTTCACCCAGAACCTTCCGAAGCGCAGCGTGCATAAGGTGCGTTGCTGTATGATTTCTTGCGATGCGCTTTTTTATTTTGCTGTCTAAATCTATTTTAACGAAATCGCCTTTTGTGATACTTCCCTTAGTAACTTTCGCAAGATGCACTACTTTACTGTCCACTTTTATCGTGTTCAGAATGCGCATGCTTCCTTTATCAGCTTCGATTGTTCCCCTATCACCGATTTGGCCTCCGGACTCTGTATAAAACATGGAGCTCCCCGGATCAGTCATGAGCTCTACTACATCCCCTTCCCGGGCAGTTCCTGCCTCTTTTTTTTCTTTAACCATAAATGCGATCTTTGCACTAAGCGGCATTTTATCGGAACGCGTTCCCGCCGGCGCTTTCGCAAAAAGGTTAAGGGCAAATATATCCCCTTCGATCTTACTTTTCTTCCTCGAAAGTTCGCGCCTTTTCGCCATTAATTTATGAAAGGCGCTAATATCGAGTTTTATTTTTTTCTTACTCGCTTTATCTTCAATAACCTCAAGCGGAAGGCCGTATGTATCCGTTAATTTAAATATCTCTTCCCCGCTTAAGCTTCCGCCTTTTGCGGCGTTTAGGTTTTCGTTTAAAATCGGCATCGTAACTTCAAGCGTGTGCCTGAACTTTTCCTCTTCTTCTTTTATGATGAGGCTAGCTTCTTCTCTTTTACTCGATAGCTCCGGGTACGCCTCTTTCATGATCTCTACGACCTTAGGCACTAAATTATATAAAAACGGTTCCTCCGCGCCTGCGTGAAGATAGGCGCGCCGTATGAGTTTCCGTATAACATATCCGCGCTCTTCGTTTGAAGGCGCTATACCGTCTGCTATGGCAAATGTCGCGGCGCGCACGTGGTCGGCTATCGCGTTTAAGCTCCTTGTTTTGAGCTTCGGGTTATGTTCTTTAATCTCCTCGATAATTGGTGTAAAAAGATCCGTTTCAAAATTTGTCTTAACCCCCTGCATGACTGCTGTAATTCTCTCAAGGCCCATGCCTGTATCAATATTTTTATTCGGGAGGGACCCTAGCTTGCCGCCTTCTTTTCTCTCAAACTGCGTGAAAACCAGGTTCCACACCTCGATAAATCTGCCGCAATCACAGGAGGGGTTACACGCCTTTTTGCCGCAACCCGTGCCTTTACCCCAATCGTAAAAGATCTCGGAACACGGCCCACACGGCCCGTTTGGCCCGTCTTTAGGCGCGTTTGCAGGCCAGAAGTTATCTTTAGCGCCGAATTTCACTATTTTTTTCTCAGGTACTTTTATCAAATCGCGCCAGATTTTATACGATTCGTCGTCATCGGTGTAAACGGAAACCCAGAGCTTCTCCTTCTTGATGCCGAGCGTCTTTGTCATGAATTCCCATCCCCAGAGAATCGCTTCTTTTTTAAAGTAATCCCCGAATGAGAAATTCCCCAGCATTTCAAAGAACGTGTGATGCGAGGGCGTCCGGCCCACGTTTTCTAAATCAGCGGTCCTGAGACACTTCTGCGAACTTGCGGCTTTTTTGTACGTAACGTTGTGCCCGAGAAACTGTTCCTTGAACTGGTTCATCCCCGCACTCGTAAATAAAAGCGTGGCGTCGGCCTTCGGAACCAGAGAATCACTCGGCACAACCGTGTGCTTCTTTGACTTAAAAAATTTCAGGAATTTTTTTCTAATGTCTTTGCTAAGCACCTAAATTCTCTCTTATTACTTCTTCGATAACATCGAAACTGAAGCCCCTTCGCGCAAGGAAGCTAAAAAGTTTGCGTTTGGCTTCCGGTTTCGGTAATTTTTCCAAACCCTTTATCTTTTTTTGAGCAAGCGCCGCGACTATTGAGTTCTCGTTTCCGTTTTTCTCCGACAGTGCCTTGTCAATAGTAATAGGCGCCACCCCTTTTTGGGCGAGTTCTTTCCGAAGTAGCATATCGCCCTTCGGGCTAGTGCGCATTCGTGACTCAATCCAGAGCCTTGAAAATTTCAGATCGTCTATTATGTGTTTATCCTTCAAAGATGAAATAACCTCACAAACGATCGCTTGACCAAAGCCCTTCTTGAATAATCTCTCTCTTAATTCCTTCTCGCTCCTCGGCCTTATGTTAAGAAGCCGGTAAGCGTAGCCGGCGGCCTTATCGTCTTTATTTTTCTTCACTTCGCTTATTCTTTCTTAACGGTGGCGTATCCTTTGTCGGTCCTCACCAACGCAATGCCGTTTGCTTCGGATGCAATTTTTTTATAGTCTATGAGGTTTTTTATTTTCGTCTTATTGATTTCCCGAATTACATCGCCTTTTCGAAGTCCTGCTTTATGGCCCGCGCTCGAGCGGTCAACTTCAATGATCACGACGCCTACTTTATCCTCCAATTCTAATTCGCTGGCGATCTTATCAGTGATGTTGAGCACTTTTATTCCGCGCCATTTTTCGGTTTCCTCCGGGATTTCAAACATCTTCTCTTCCGCGGCTTCTGCTGTCTGTGGCTTTTTCTCGATTTTTACGTTTATTATTTTTTTTACTTTGTCGCGGATGATATCTACGCGCGCGGTCGTGTCGATTTTTGTTTTGTTTACCTCTTTTAAAATGTCATGAAGCGTATTTATCTCCTTACCGTTAATGGAGGTTATGATGTCACCTTCTTTTAAGCCGGCCTTCTGGGCGGGGCTTTCCGGAAATATTGCCGCGACTAAGCCGCCTTTTCTGTCCGGCAGATTAAAGTATTCCGCCAACTCAGGCGTTATTTCCTGAACGCTCACGCCAAGCCATCCGTATGCGATTTCTTTTCCCTCTATCAAATCATTAATTATTTTTTTCGCCTCATTAACCGGGATAGCAAATCCCACGCCCTGGTATCCGCCGCTTGTGGAAAATATAACGACGTTTATGCCTATTACACTCCCGTTTAAATCGCAAAGCGGCCCGCCGGAGTTGCCGGGGTTTATAGCAGCGTCGGTCTGTATCATGTCGAGGTAGCCCCTGTCTCCGCTGGGTGAGGGTGTCGGTATGCGCCTGTGAAGCGCGCTAACCACGCCGACTGTAACCGTTGGTTTGGGGCTTTGCAGGACATGGCCGTAGGGATTCCCGAGCGCGACAACCCATTCACCCACCTGGACCAGATCCGAATTGCCGAGTTCGGCAACCGGTAAATTCTTCGCGTTTATTTTTACCACCGCCAGATCACTTCTTGGGTCCACGCCTTTTACGACACCTTCAAAGCTTCTTCCGTCAGGAAGTGTTATGTTAATCACATCGGCACCGTCCACGACATGAAAATTAGTGAGTATATGCCCTTTTTTGTCAATAATGAAACCGCTGCCGAGTCCGCGTTGTTTGAATTCCCTCTCTCCGTGTGGTCCGAAGAAATCCTCGAAAAACTTCTCAAATGGATCCTCCCCGTCGCCAAATGGGCTTCCCTGTCCAAAACCCTTGAAACGAAATTGCGGCGGCCTCTTAAACCCCACCTTTTGCGTTCTTTCGGTAGATATGGTAACGATTGCCTTTCCTACTTTGTCGGCCACGGTTATGAATGCGTTCCGAATATCGATTTCGCCTTTTACGTTTTTAATTTTTGCGGCGCTTACGTCCGGAGGGGGCGCCTTAGTCGTCGCAACCGCGGGTGCGGCCTTTGCTACCTCTGTCACAGGAGTAGCGCTTCGTTTACTGCGCGCGTATATCCCAAACACCAATCCAACCGCTATTAACAAAATGATTAAATAGAAAACGGCTCTTCGCATGCTTCTACTCCTTTACCTTTAGACTCGCTGTTACTTCTTTTTCGAGTTTTTCCATTATTTTGGGATTCGCCTTCAGGAAAAGCCTTGCGTTTTCCTTGCCCTGTCCTATTTTCTCTTCGCCGTATGCGTACCAGGTGCCTACTTTTTTTATGATTCCCTGGGTTTCTGCCATATCCAGCATGTCGGAGGCCTTTGAAATACCTTCATCGTACATGATGTCAAATTCCGCCTTCCGAAAAGGCGCCGCTACTTTATTTTTAACAATCTTGGCGCGAACCCTGTTCCCGACAACCTCTTCGCCTTTTTTAAGCGAGGCTATTCTCCTTAAGTCTATCCTGACAGAGGAGTAAAATTTTAAAGCCCTGCCGCCCGGCGTTGTCTCGGGATTTCCCCACATGACTCCGATTTTTTCGCGGATCTGGTTAATGAAAATAACGCATGTCTTCGATTTTGAAATGGCGCCCGAAAGCTTCCTGAGCGCCTGGCTCATGAGACGCGCCTGCAGGCCCATGAATGACTGG
>JADHYL010000003.1 GCA_016782495.1 Candidatus Omnitrophota bacterium | reverse complement strand
GAAACTTACAGGATAAATGACGCGGCGAACAGGATCTATGACTTTTTATGGCATGAGTTCTGCGACTGGTATCTGGAAATCGCCAAGCTTACCATAGACGAGCCGCATACCCAGCTTACTTTATATAAGGTGCTGGAGAAGTCTTTAAGGACGCTACATCCAATCATGCCCTTCATAACGGAGGAAATATGGCAGCGCCTGCCAAGGGAGCATGCCGCGAAATCCATAATGATCACAAGCTGGCCCCACGCGCAAAAAGGATTTATTTCCAAAAAAGTAGATGCCGAGATGGCGCTTGTGATAAATATAATCCAGGCGATAAGGAATTTACGCGCAACCTGGCGCGTGGAACATAACGCAAAAATAAATGTTTTTATAAAAGCGGAGAACAAAAAAAGCGTCGCTATTCTAAAATCAAACGCTACGTATATTCACAAACTCGCGCGCGTGGAGGAATTTAACGTGTCCGGTGACATGAAAAGGCCGCTCCATTCAGCTGTTTCCGTAATAAAAGATATAGAAATATTTCTTCCTCTCGAAGGCGTGATAGATATAGAAAAAGAGAAAAAGCGCCTGGGGGAAAAACTTGAAAATATCCGGGCCGAATTTAAAAGAATAGAAGCGAAACTTAAAAACAAAAATTTTGTTTCCAAAGCGCCGAAGGATGTTGTCGCTAAGACAAAAGAAAAAAAAGACGCGATTAAGCTCGAAATGTCGTCTTTAAAGAAAAACTTGAGAGCTCTTTAGGATGCGATGAATAAAATCCGTCTGCAGGTAGCACTCGCAAAAGCCAATGTCGCGAGCCGTAGAGCCGCCGTGAAAATCATAGAAGAAGGCCGCGTAGAAGTAAACGGTGAAATTCTTACCAAAAAAGGCTCGCGCATAGATATAAGTAAAGATAAGATTACTGTAGACGGCAGGCGAGTTCAATTTAGCGAAAGAAAATTCTACTATATTTTGAATAAACCAAAAGACGTCCTTTCCGCAAGCGGCGATCCGCGCGGGAGAAAGACGGTCATGGATTTTGTCCCGAAAAAAGAAGCCAGGCTTTATCCCGTGGGCCGGCTCGACAAGGACACCACGGGGCTTATTATTCTCACGAATGACGGCGAATTTACTTACAGGCTGACCCACCCGAAGTTTGAGATGGAAAGGGTCTACGAGGCCAAAGTAAAAGGGCTCGTGAAAGAAAAAGACCTTTTGCGGATAAAAAAAGGCATTTTTATAGAAGGAAAACGCGCCCGCGCGGACAAAGTTATTTTTAAATATAAGTCAAACGATTTTACGGGGTTGGAAGTTGTTCTGCATGAGGGAAGAAAAAGGGAAGTGCGCAGACTCCTTGAAGCAATAGGCCACCCGGTGTTAGAACTTAAACGCATAGCGTACGGACCTTTAAAGCTCGGCACGCTAAAAGTAGGCGAGGTAAGAAAGCTTGCGGAGGAAGAATTAAAAAAGCTAAAGGCGGTATGAAACTCGACAAAGCAAGGACCACAAGAATCATAAAAGCCGCCCTAAAAGAGGACATAGGGGGCGGCGACGCGACTACTTCCGCGACCATTCATAAACTCGAGAGCGTCAAGGCCGCGGTATTGGCAAATGAGGATTTTATACTTTGCGGCATGGATGTCGCCGAATGGACCATAAATGCGGTTGATTACAGCGTCAGGTTCAAGCCGCAGGCCGAGGACGGCGAGCGCATATATAAAGGAAAAGAGATTATCTTTCTGGAAGGGCACGCCAGGGCCATACTTACGGCCGAAAGGACCATGCTTAATTTTTTGTGTCTTTTAAGCGGCATTGCCACAAAGGTAAGGGCTTTTGCGGAAAAAACCGAAAGGCACAAGGTCAAACTTTATGATACGCGAAAGACCCTGCCGCTTTTAAGATATTTAGAGAAGTACGCGGTAACGGTTGGAGGCGGTTATAATCATAGATCCGGCTTATGGGATCAGGTGCTGGTAAAGGATAATCACCTGAAAATAACCAAGATGGATATAAGGAAAAACTTAGTTAAAGAGATTCGAAATAAAGTTACAAAAAACGTAAAAATTGAAGTCGAAACGGAAAACCTGGAAGAGTTTAAGCTGGTTCTTCCTCAAAAGCCCGACATCATCATGCTCGACAACTTCCCATCGGACGACGTCAAGAAAGCGGTAGGGTTACGCAATGCCGTAAAATCAAATCCCCCCATCCTGGAGGTCTCGGGCGGAATAAACATAGATAACGTGGAAGAATATGCCAAAACAGGCGTAGACAGGATCTCGATCGGCTCCCTAACGGATTCGGTTGAATCGGTAGACATGAGCCTCGAAATAAAGGGATGAAGAAATTTAAACTGGTGACTGAATACGAGCCGAAAGGGGACCAGCCCGCGGCGATTGAAAAGCTCGCTAACGGTCTCGAAAACAAGAATCGCTTTCAGACGCTTCTCGGAGTCACGGGAAGCGGAAAGACATATACGCTGGCAAACGTGATTGAAAAGGTGCAAAAACCAACCCTCGTCATATCGCATAATAAGACCCTCGCCGCGCAACTCTACGCCGAATTCAAGGAATTCTTTCCGGCGAACGCCGTAGAGTATTTTGTCAGTTATTACGATTATTATCAGCCTGAGGCCTATATTCCCCAGGCCGACATGTATATCGAAAAGGACGCGTCGATAAACGACGATATTGACAGATTGAGGCTTTCCGCCACAAGTTCCCTCATGTCAAGAGAGGACGTGATTATAGTTTCAAGCGTTTCGTGCATTTACGGCCTCGGCTCTCCGGAAGATTACTCCCAGATGCTTCTTATGTTAAAAAAAGGCGACAAAATAACGCGCGAAGAAATATTAAAAAAGCTTATCGATATACAGTACGAAAGAAACGATATCGAGTTCCAACGGGCGAAATTCCGGGTGAGGGGCGATATGGTCGAAATTTTCCCGGCGTATCTTGAAATAGCTTACAGGGTGGAGCTGGATTTTGACGTTGTAAAATCGATAAAAAAGATAAACCCCCTTACCGGAAACGCAATCTCCGAAGAGGAGAAGATCGCCGTATATCCGGCAAAACATTTTGTAACTTCAGGCGATAAAATGGAAAAGGCGATAGGATCCATAAAGAGCGAGCTCAAAGAGCGGCTGGCCGAGTTAAAGTCCGGCGGCAAGCTCCTGGAAGCCGAAAGGCTCGAAACGCGGACAAACTACGATTTAGAGATGCTCAAGGAGCTGGGCTACTGCAGCGGCATAGAAAATTATTCAAGGCATATCGCGACCAGGCCAAAAGGTTCAAGACCGTGGTGCCTTATCGACTATTTTCCGAAAGATTTTTTAACGATCATCGATGAATCCCATGTCGCCCTGCCGCAGCTTAGGGGCATGTATAACGGCGATCGTTCCCGCAAGGAGACGCTTGTTGAGTACGGCTTCAGGCTGCCGAGCGCCCTTGATAACAGGCCCCTTAACTTTGACGAATTTATGGATATAACAAAAGAAATGATCTTCGTATCCGCGACACCGAGCGAATTTGAAATTTCAAAAAGCGCATCTATCGTTGAGCAGATTATACGGCCCACGGGCCTCGTGGATCCGCCGATTGTGGTAAGACCCACCGAAGGCCAGGTGGACGATTTGATAGATGAGGTGAAAAAGCGCGTTAAGGAAAGAGAAAGAACATTGGTCACGACCCTGACAAAACGCCTCGCCGAAGAACTTACGGAATATCTGGCGGAAATGGGTATAAAGGTAAGGTATCTTCATTCGGAGATAGACGTTATAGAGAGGGTTGAGATCCTGCGCGACCTCAGGCTAAAAAAGTTTGACTGCCTTGTGGGAATCAATTTATTGAGAGAAGGCCTGGATCTGCCCGAAGTTTCTCTGGTCGCGGTTCTGGACGCGGATAAGGAAGGTTTCCTGAGAAGCCACACGTCTTTAATACAGGTCGCGGGAAGGGCCGCCAGGAACGTAAACGGCACCGTAATCATGTATGCGGACACTGTTACAAAATCCATGAAGAACGCGATTGACGAGACCAATAGAAGGAGAGAGATCCAAACAGTTTTCAATAAAGAGCACGGCATCACTCCGCAAACGGTTAAGAAAGCCGTAAGAGACAGCATAGAATCCTATAAAAGAGCAAAAGAGCTTATAAAAGAAGTTGCCGGCGAATACGACGAGGAATACGAGTTAAGAAACGTCATAAACGACCTTGAAGAGGACATGAAAGAAGCTGCCAGAAATTTGCAGTTTGAGAAAGCGATAGTTTTGAGAGATCAGATTAAGGAGATCGAAAAAAGGCTTAGAAAACGGTAGGAAAAACCGGCGCAGTTGCCAAGATAGGCAACCGCGCCGGTTGATAAGGTTAATATGGAGATAAACGAAAAAATATTGGAGCTATTCAAACTACAAAAAGACGACTATCTTTCCGGAGAGGAAATAAGTTCTTCTCTCGGTATCTCGCGCCAGGCGCTGTGGAAGCACATTGAGAAGTTACGCGAAATCGGATACGTGATCGAAGCGGTGCCGCACTCGGGTTACAAACTACTGGAAACGCCGGAAAGGCTCGTAGTTTGCGAAATAAAGTGGAATCTAAAAACAAATTTTTTGGGAAAAGAGATCCATTCTTATGAAAGCGTAACATCCACTAATGATATAGCTTATGAGCTTGCCGAAAAAGGCGCGAAAGAAGGTAGCGTTGTTATAGCGAATGAGCAGACGAAAGGTAAGGGCCGGCTAGGCAGGAGGTGGGAGTCGCCTCCGGAGGGAGGAATTTATCTTTCCTGTATTTTGCGCCCGGATATCTCGCCTAACGAAGTTCCTAAAATAGCACTTGTCGCGGCAATAAGCGCTGTTAAGGCCATACGGAAATTTTCCGGCCTTGAGGCGCTCATCAAGTGGCCGAACGATATTCTTCTCTCAGACAGAAAAGCGGGCGGCATACTCACGGAACTCAAGGCTGAGATGGACAGGGTAAACTTCGTCATATTGGGCATAGGTATAAATATCAACACCTCCAAAAAAGCTGTTCCCGAAGGAGCCACTTCAATAAAGGAGGAAAGTAAATCCAAAAGCGATTTTTCAAGGGTGGAATTTACTAAAATACTGCTTCAGGCATTAGAAGAGGAATACGTGAAATTCAAGGAAAAAGGTTTTGCTTCTTTCAGGGAAGAGCTAAAAAGCTACTCCTCTGCCCTGGGCCGCGACATAATGATTAGCGCAAGCCACAAAAAGAACGTACGCGGTAAGGCGGTTGACATCGATGAAACGGGAGGTATTGTGGTAGAACTTGAAGACGGTTCGCTGAAAACATTTTTAAGCGGCGACGTTACGCTGATCAGGTGACCAAATGATGCTGGGCATAGATATAGGAAATACGAATATTTATTGCGCTCTCGCGGGAAAAAACGGAAAAATCGCGCGCGTTTATAAAACCCCCACAAAAAAAGCAAACATAAATACGCTCCTGGAAAAAATAAGCAAGAAAAAAATAGATAAAATAATGGTGGTTTCTGTTGTGCCCGAGGCGCTGACAAAGGTTAAAAACGCATTAAGAAAAAAAATCAAAGGCGTTAGGATATGCGTAGTCGGGGAGAATGTAAAAGTTCCTTTACCTTGCGAATACAATAAACGCCAAATCGGCCAGGACAGGCTTATTACGGCTTTCGCGGCTCAAAAACTATACGGCAAACCCGTATTAATTATCGATTTTGGGACAGCAGTTACTTTTGACGCGGTTTCCGAAAAAGGCGCATATATAGGAGGTTTGATACTGCCCGGCGTAAAAATGTCCCTTGAATCCCTATCCGAAAGGACCGCCATGCTCCCAAGGGCATATCTTAAGAAAACCCGTTCGTTTATCGGAAAGAATACCATAGAGAGCATACGAAACGGCATGATTTACGGCTATAGCGCCTTCTGCGACGGCCTAATAAATATGTTCCGGAGAAAAATCGCAAAAAATATAAGGGTTGTTGCAACGGGAGGAGATGCCGCGCTCATAAGTAAGTACACGCCCTCCATGAAAAAAGTCGACCCGCACCTATCTCTAAAAGGCCTCTATCTTCTTTCCACCCTTCAATAATCCCACAAGAGGGTTACAGCTTCTCGGCTCGTGCGCCAAGCCCCTCCGGCAGGCATAGGGGGTTCTACGGCTCATCTCAAAATATTGTGAAAAGGATTTCTCCTCGAATTCCAGTAATTTATGAGCCGGTAATCCGGTATGGGATAAAATCCCATACCTCTCTATCCGTCTCCTAAATTACGGAATTCTACGTCCAACTCATTCGCCTCGAACCCCCTATGCCTGCCGGAGGGGGCTTCACTGCGCGTAAAAGGCAAGCTTGCGTTCGTTGCCGTAGCGACTCTCAAAAATTGCGAATACAATCCTGCAATTTAGTGTTATAACCATTTTTGGATAATGAGCAATTTTTGGGACAGCGAGAAAATGGCAGGACTCCATTTTCGAGCGGCAAGCGGAGGCAACAACGCAAGCTTGCCTTAAGATGAGCTGAGAACCTATGCCTGCCGGGGGAGCGTCACAACGAGCCGAAGAAGCCGGCGTCCCCTTATAGGGCATGTCTTTTAAATCAGTTAGAGCAAGGTAGATTTTTTGAGAAAAGACTTGACAAAAAACTTCAAATCTGTATAATAAAGAATTTGTTAGCACTCTAAAGTTTAGAGTGCTAATTTTTCCGACAATAAGTTAAACCATTAAAAAAGGAGGTAGTTACATGAAAGTTCAACCGTTAGGAGACCGGATTCTGGTTGAGGTACTTGAAGCTAAAGAGAAAACAAAAGGCGGCATTGTTCTCCCGGATACGGCTAAAGAAAAACCCCAGGAAGCAAAGGTAATCGCCGTGGGAAAAGGAAAAATAGCTGATGACGGAAAAGTGGTTCCGCTGGAACTTAAAGAGGGCGACAAGATCCTTTTTGGTAAATACTCGGGAGCAGAGATTACCGTTGACGATAAAGAATATCTGATATTAAAAGAAGAAGACGTATTAGCGATCATTAAATAGGGTAAAGCATTAAGGAGGTACGCAAAATGGCTAAACAGTTATCATTCTCGGAAGAAGCGCGACGCGCCATACTTAGAGGCGTGGAGCAGCTCAGCAGGGCCGTAAAAGTCACTCTGGGGCCGAAGGGACGAAATGTCGTATTGGACAAAAAATATGGCTCGCCCACCGTGACAAAAGACGGCGTAACGGTGGCGAAAGAAATCGAATTAAAAGATCCCTACGAGAACATGGGGGCGCAGATGGTGAAAGAGGTCGCGGAAAAAACATCTGATAACGCAGGCGACGGTACGACCACTGCCACTATCCTGGCCGAAGCGATTTTCAGGGAGGGCCTGAAAAACGTAACAGCCGGAGCCAACCCGATGGCTTTAAGGCGCGGCATTGACAAAGCAGTTGATGCAGTGGTAAGCGAACTTAAAAAACTTTCCAAGCCGGTAAAGGACAAGAAAGAAATCTCGCAGGTCGCCACGATCGCGGCAAACAATGACCTTGTGATAGGAAACCAGATCGCAGAGGCGATGGACAAAGTCGGAAAAGACGGCGTTATTACGGTAGAGGAAGCAAAGTCTATCGAAACGACGATGGACGTGGTAGAGGGTATGCAGTTCGACCAAGGGTATCTTTCACCGTACTTTGTAACCGACGCGGAAAGAATGGAAACAGTTTTGGAAAGACCCTACATTCTAATCTACGAAAAGAAAATCTCCAGCATGAGAGACATGATCCCCCTCTTGGAACAGATCGCAAAAACAAGCAGGCCCCTACTTATAATATCGGAAGAAACCGAAGGCGAAGCGCTTGCCACTTTGGTTGTTAATAAAATCAGGGGCACGCTTTCGGCCTGCGCGGTAAAAGCGCCGGGATACGGCGACCGCAGAAAGGCGATGCTCGATGATATAGCGGTTCTTACCGGCGGAAAAGCGATAACCGAAGACCTGGGAATAAAGCTTGAAAAGGTAAATCTTGACGACCTCGGTCAGGCAAAAAGAGTGACAGTCGATAAGGAGAATACGACCATTGTGGAAGGCGCAGGAAAACAGGCCACCATAAACGGAAGAATCTCCCAGATAAAAAAACAGATAGAGGAAAGCGATTCCGACTACGATAAAGAAAAACTGCAGGAGCGCCTCGCGAAACTTTCGGGCGGGGTAGCTGTGATAAACGTCGGAGCGGCAACGGAAACAGAAATGAAAGAGAAGAAAGCGCGCGTTGAAGACGCTCTTCACGCGACACGCGCGGCCGTCGAGGAAGGTATTGTTCCGGGCGGAGGCGTTGCGCTTCTAAGATGCAAGAAAGCTCTCGAAGGCCTGAAATTCGAAGGCGACGAAAATATAGGAGTGTCCATAATAAGAAGGGCGCTCGAAGAGCCGATAAGGCAGATCTCCCAGAACGCGGGCCAGGAAGGCTCCGTAATTGTTCAAAAAGCGCTCACCGAACAGATTAATGTCGGATACAACGCGGAAACAGATAAATTTGAAGACATGATTAAAGCCGGAATCATTGACCCTACGAAGGTGACGAGAACCGCTCTCCAGAATGCAGCCAGTATCGCCGGTTTAATGATTACCACAGAAGCGTTGGTAAGCGATATCCCGGAAGATGATAAAACACCCGCAATGCCGGGCGGCATGCCACCGGGCGGAATGGGCGGCGGAATGTATTAATAGCTATTTAGCTTTTAGCTTCTTAGCTTATTAGGAAATAGAATGGGGCGAGTTAAAAACTCGCTCCATTTTTTTACCTACTAAAACCCCTCCGGCTCGCCTCGCGGCGCTCGCCTCGCAGCGAAGCCGCGGGAAGCCGCGGGCAGACACATAGGGTTCTGGTTTATCTAAGGCAAGCTTGCGTTGTTGCCTCCGCTTGCCGCTCGAAAATGGAGTCCTGCCATTTTCTCGCTCTCCAAAAATTGCTCATTATCCAAAAATGGTTATAATCTAAATGGCAGGATTGTATTCGCAATTTTTGAGAGTCGCTCCGGCAACGAACCCAAGCTTGCCTACTACTCCCAGCGAAGCTGATCTGGCAGGCAGGCGTCGGATTCATTCGCCTCGAAGCCATATGCCTGCCGGAGGGGTTTGCCACTCTCCTCAAACCATAGTATTTTGTGTCTAGCGTTAGCAGATGGAGGTGGGATGTTCTCTCTTCTCCACTCCAAGTGTAATATTTTGTGTATAGCGTTAGCAGATGGCGGCGGGATGCCCCCTCTTCCTCCAGCAAGGGCATAATATTTAGCGTTAAATTGGTAGGCGGAGGTGGGATGCCCTGGAGTCGAAAAATTTTGCTTCTTTTTCCTCAAGACATAATATTTGGTGCGTTGCATTGGCATCTGGCAGGGGCATACCCTTGAGGCGATTTTAATGTGTGTTGCGGCCGTTAAGCAATTGAGTGGATCAAATCTTGAACACATCAATTGTAGGCCGCCACACATATCGCCGAGAGGGTGTGCCCCTGCCAGATGCCGATTGATGTCGCACAAAATATTACACGCCCCCGCCCGTTTTTAATTGACAAAATAAATATATAATAGTAACATATCAAGCTATAAAGGTAACTTTACTTGTTGTTACTATTTGAAATATAAGGACTTATCCGCTAAAAAGGAGTTACAAAATGGCGCAGTTTTACATTGGAGTCGAGAGAAAAGCAAGGCGCTGTTACGGTTTTGACGAAATAGCGCTTGTCCCCGGTAAACTCACGGTCAATCCCGCTGACGTTGATCCCGGTTTTCAGCTTGCGGGAAAAAAATACAAAATTCCTATCCTGGCCTCCGCTATGGACGGCGTTGTTGACGTCAAATTTGCCTCTGCGATGGGAAAGCTGGGAGGAATAGCTGTCCTGAATCTGGAAGGCGTTCAAACCCGTTATGACAATCCTCTGGAAGTACTTGAAAAAATAGCAAGCGCCACACCCCAAGAAGCAACAAAGCTAACACAGTCGATATATAGACCGCCTATAAAAGAAGAACTCATTGCCGAGAGAATAAAAGAAATCAAAAAGGCCAATGTGCCGGCAATCGTAAGCTCAATCCCGCAAAAAGCGGAACGATTCGGCAAGATTGCCCAGGAAGCGGGATGCGATATATTTGTCGTGCAGGCGACCGTCACAACAAGGAAACACATTTCAAAAGAATACAAATCCGTAGATCTTAAAAAGTTATGCAGCCTTTTAAAGATGCCGGTTATTATAGGAAATTGCGTAACTTATGACGTTGCGCTGGAACTCATGGAAACGGGTTGCGACGGCCTTTTAATAGGAATCGGCCCCGGAACCGCGTGCACCACAAGAGGTGTTTTGGGGATAGGGGTTCCACAGGTTACGGCCACAATAGACTGCGCCGCCGCAAGAAATAAATATTTCAAGAAAAAGAAAAAGTACGTTTCTGTAATAACGGACGGCGGAATGTCTACGGGCGGAGACATATGTAAGGCTTTCGCCTGCGGGGCGGACGCCGTTATGTTAGGCAACGCATTCGCCAGAGCCGAAGAAGCCCCGGGCAGGGGATACCACTGGGGCATGGCGACGCCTCATCCGAATCTTCCGCGCGGGACAAGAATAAAAGTGGGTACCGCGGGAACGCTCTCGGAAATTTTATTAGGCCCGGCACGAACAGATGACGGAACGCAGAATCTCCTCGGCGCTCTCATGACGAGCATGGGAAATCTCGGAGTGAAAAACATTAAAGAAATGCACAAGGTCGAAATAATAATAGCCCCTTCGATACAAACGGAAGGAAAGGTTTTTCAGGCTGCCCAGCGAGTGGGAATGGGAAAATAATGAAACACGCGGATTTTGTACACTTGCACGTGCACACCCAGTACAGCCTTCTTGACGGCGCGTGCCGCCTGCAGGAACTGGTGAATCTTGCAGCAGGTCTTAAAATGCCGGCCTGCGCGATAACCGATCACGGCAACATGTTCGGCGCTATCGAATTTTATCAGAAGGCCGAAGACAAAGGCGTCAAGCCCATTATCGGATGCGAAGCTTATATCGCGCCGGACACGAGATTCGAAAAATCCAGCCACGGAATCCAGGAAGCCTCCTTTCATTTTCTCCTTCTGGCAAAAGACGAAGTCGGCTATAAGAACCTGATGAAGCTCGTCTCCATAGGGTATCTCGAAGGTTTCTATTACCGGCCGAGAATAGATAAGGAAGTGCTGGCCAAATATAACGACGGCCTTATAGGGCTTTCAGCGTGTCTTAAGGGAGAAATTCCTCACCTCATCCTTTCGGGCGAAATAGACAAAGCCAAAAAGACGGCGGACCAGTTCAGGCATATATTCGGCAAGGAAAATTTCTATCTCGAACTTCAGGATAACGGCATGGCCGAACAGAAAAAGGTAAATAAAGAGCTTATAAAGATTTCAAAGGATTTGAATATTCCGCTCGTGGCGACTAACGACGTCCATTATCTCAATAAAAATGACGCCCAGGCGCACGAGGCCCTTCTTTGCATACAGACGCAGACCACTCTGGACGATCCCAACCGCATGAAACTCCCGACCGACGAATTTTATTTTAAGACAGTAGAAACAATGAAAAAATCTTTTGAAGATTCGGCTCCGGAAGCCATAAAAAATACCTTAGCGATAGCCGAAAAATGCAATTTAGAGCTTGATTTCAGCAAGGTGCATCTGCCTCAGTACGCGATGCCCGAGGGTGCGACCCGGGAGGAGTATTTAAGAAATCTGGTGGAAGACGGCTTAAAGAGAAAATACAAGAATATCGATGATACGATTAAAAAGAGGGTAGAGCATGAGTTAAAGATCATAGAGAAAAGCGGTTATACCAGCTACTTCCTCATAGCGTGGGATTTTGTAAATTTTGCGAAAAGCAAAGAAATCCCCGTAGGACCCGGCAGGGGCTCGGCTGCGGGAAGCGTTGTAAGCTACGCGCTTGGCATAACCGATGTCGATCCGTTGCGTTACGGCCTGATTTTTGAAAGGTTCCTCAATCCCGAAAGGATCACGATGCCCGACATAGACATAGATTTCTGCTATGAGCGCAGAAACGAAGTCATAGATTACGTCGTGAACAAGTATTCGAAGAATAACGTCGCGCAAATCATCACTTTCGGAACAATGATGGCTAAAGGCGTGGTGAGAGACGTGGCAAGGGTCATGGGAATGCCGTACGCGGACGGAGACAAAATAGCGAAACTCATACCGAACGATTCCAGCATAAGCTTAAAACAGGCGCTCGCGGTAGAGCCGGAACTCGAAAATCTTTATAAAAACGACCCTAAAATAACAAAACTGATAAATATCTCTCAAAAGCTAGAGGGCTTAACCCGCCACGCTTCAACGCACGCGGCAGGCGTGGTAATAAGCGAGAGGGACCTCACCGAATACGTGCCGCTTTTTAAAACCAGCGACGGCCTTATTACGACCGGCGTGCCGATGACTTCGCTAGAGAAGATCGGCCTTTTAAAGATGGATTTCCTTGGCCTTAAAACCCTTACGGTTGTCAGCGAGACGATAAAAATAGTAAAAAGGACCCACTCGGCCGATATAGATATAGAAAATATTCCCTTAGATGACAAAAATACTTTTAAACTTCTCTCAAAAGCCGAATCGATAGGCGTGTTCCAGTTAGAAAGTTCGGGCATGAGGGATCTTTTGAAAAAACTGAAGCCCGAAAGGTTTGAGGAAATAATAGCGCTTCTGGCTCTTTTCAGGCCCGGCCCCATAGGTAGCGGCATGCTGGACGATTTTATAAGAAGAAAGCACAAGAGAGTAGAATTCAAGTACGACCACCCGCTCTTGGAACCGATCCTGAAAGATACATACGGAATCATAGTTTTCCAGGAACAGATCATGAGGATAGCATCGGACCTGGCGGGTTTTAGCTTAGCCGAAGCCGACACCCTGAGGCGAGCCATAAGCAAAAAGACTCCCGAGGTCATGGCAGAGGCCAGGCACGATTTTGTAAACGGGGCTCTTGAAAAAGGTATCGATAAAGATACCGCTAATAAATTATTCAACCAGATCGAGTATTTTGCGGGTTACGGCTTTAACAAATCCCACAGCACCGCCTACGCGATGATAAGCTATAGAACCTCCTATCTTAAGGCAAATTATCCCGTGGAATTCATAACCGCACTTCTTACGAGCGAGCGGGAAAATACCGACAAGGTCGCTTTATACATCAATGAAGCCATTAGGATGGGGATAAAGATATTGCCCCCTGACGTGAACGAAAGTTTCGCGAATTTCACCGTTGTCGAAGGCGGGATACGTTTCGGGCTGACGGCCGTAAAAAACGTCGGAAGAAGCGCCATAGATTCGATTATAAATTCGAGAGAAAAATTCGGAAAATTTAAATCCCTTTATGATTTTACCCAGCGCGTGGATCTCAGGCTTGTTAACAGAAAAGTTATAGAAAGCCTTATAAAATGCGGGGCCTTCGATTCGCTGGGGCTCAACCGCTCTCAGGAACTGGCGATATTAGACAAAGCGCTGGAAGTCGCCGGGGGGGTGCAAAAAGATAAACTGAACGGCCAAATTTCGTTTTTTGACACATTTGACATGGAAGAGAATTTCCAAAAAACATTCCAGGAGGTCCCCGAAATCCCCGAGTGGCCCGAAAATCAGCTTCTTTCTTACGAGAAAGAAATGCTCGGATTCTACATAACCAAACACCCGCTGGCCCGTTTTGAAAGATTGTTGGGAGTGTATTCATCTTCCCCCATAGCGAGGCTCAGCGTTTTAAGGGATGGCGAAGAAGTAAGGCTCGGAGGGATAATTAGCAAGGCGAAATTGACGACAACGAGAAAAACCGGGGAGAAAATGGCGATAGTGAGTCTTGAGGATTTAACGGGAACCGTCGAGACTCTTATTTTCCCCAGGGTTTTTCAGAAGTTCTCAAGCCTTGTCCGGGTCGACTCGATGGTGTTTATAACAGGCAGGATTAATCTGAGAGAAGAAGAGCCAAAGCTTATCGCCGACGAAATCATACCGCTGGAAGAAGTGAAGTCAAAGTTTACAAAAGCAATAATGATAAAGCTCCAGACCCCGGGCCTGGGCAAAACTGTATTGAACGATCTTAAAAGCGTGCTTTCGCGGCACCACGGGAAGATACCGGTAGTGCTGAATTTCCAGGAGCCCACCGGAAAGAAAATAAGTATATCCGCCGGAAAAAATTACTCTGTGAAACTGGACGACCTCTTGCTCAAGGAAATTGAAAATTTATGCGGAAACGGAAGTATCGCGTTTAAAACTTGACTTAACCTTGAAACTGTTTCAGTGTCTTGTAGACAGGACACTGAAACAGTTTCAATAACGAACAAGACAATGATCGATAAAACGCTAGAAACGAACATAAAGAAAACGAAGGAATTTTTGGAGATTTGGAATAAATTTCATCAGATTTTCGAAAACACGATCTCCGAAAACCATGTTGACGAAGAAAAAGTAAAAGAGTTTACATCCGTAAGAGACCTTGTGAATTCCAGATACGAGGACCTTATGGATTCTCTGGGCGTGAAGCCGCTCAAACGGTTTATCATGAGCCCCGCGATGTGCAGCCTACTTTCCCTGGAAAGAATATCGATCATGTCGGATGAAAAATCAAAATCCGTAACTAGGGACTGGAAAGAATCTTGCGAGTTCCTGAATTCGCTCAAAGCCCGGCTTGAAAAAAAGAAAAAACGCATAGAGGGTTTCAACAGGTTTTTCTTCGAGTTTAAAAAAAACATAAAAAGATTTAAATAAGTTAGGAGGTAACAGTCAATGACAAAAAAGGAAATAGTAACCAACATCGCTGACCAGACCGATATAAAACAGGTCGACGTTAAAAAAACCGTGCAGATGACGCTGGATCTTATTGTCGAAGCGCTGACGAAGGGCGATACGGTGGAGCTGCGAAACTTCGGGATTTTTAAAGTTAAATCCAGAAAGCCCAGAATGGCAAGAAACCCCAAAACGGGTGAAAGCGTCCCGGTGCCGGAAAAGAAAGTCGTAACCTTTAAATCCGGGCTCATGATGAAGGAGAAGGTTAAATAGCGTTAAGCGTTAAGGGATAAGGGGAAGAGGGGAAGATGAAATACAAAGCTGTGAGAGGGATGGACGATATACTGCCGGAAGACGCCCAAATTTGGCAATGGCTTGAAAAAACCGCACGCACTGAACTTGAATTTTACGGTTATAAAGAAATAAGGACACCCATCCTGGAGGAAACCGGCATTTTTGTTCGCGGTATAGGCGAAACCACTGACATTGTGACAAAAGAAATGTACACCTTTAACGACAAAAGAGAGCGATCTCTCGCGCTCAGGCCGGAAGGGACCGCGCCTATCGTAAGGGCGTACATAGAACACGCCCTTTATAATGTTTCTCCGGAGTGCAGGTTATATTACATAGGGCCGATGTTTAGAAGCGAAAGGCCGCAGAAGGGGCGCTCCAGGCAGTTCCATCAGATAGGCGTAGAGGTTTTAGGGACAAATTCGCCGTATGCGGACGCGGAAATTATTAGACAGGTAAACAGCCTTCTAAAACTTTTCGGCCTGCAAAACTTCACCATAAAAGTGAATAGCCTTGGTTGCAAAACGGACAAGGCCGCATTTGCCGAAAGTTTTAAAAAATATTTATCCGACAAAAAAGCAAGGATCTGCGATACCTGCAGAGACAGGATGAAAAAAAATGTCCTGAGGGTTCTGGATTGCAAAAATGAGTCCTGCGCCGAAATAGCAAGACAAGCCCCGGACATAGCGGATAACTTATGTGGCACCTGCAAGGACCACATAGCCAAAGTAAAAAATGCCTTAAAAGGTGTAAAGCTTGAAGAAGCAAAAAATCTCGTAAGGGGCCTTGATTATTATACGGGAACCGTTTTTGAGATCACGCACCCTTCTTTGGGCGCCCAGGATGCCATAGGCGCGGGCGGAAGATACGATAATCTGGTCAAGGATTTAGGCGGGCCCGATACCGGCGCAGTGGGATACGCGCTGGGAATGGAAAGAATAATAATCGCTCTCAAAAAAGAGATCCCCGGCTCCGATTGCGCTAAAGTCGTATACATCGCCACGCTCGGTGACGCCGCAAAAATAAGGGGCATTCAAATAGCCGAAAAATTAAGAAAAAGCGAAAGTTTCGCTGATATAATAGTTCTGACGGACGTAAAAGAAGCGTCTCTTAAGTCGCAGATGCGAACCGCCGACAAAAATAACGCCAGGGCTGTGATTATACTGGGGGAAAACGAGCTTAGGGAAGGCAGGCTTACCATAAGGAATATGGTAAAAAAGACCGAAGAGTCAGTGGAAGAAAACAAATTGTTCGAAATATTAAAAAATGCGCTAGAAGGGTAAAATCATGTTAAGAACTCATACTTGCAGCGGATTAAAAAAAGATGATATCGATAATGAAGTCACACTCGCGGGATGGGTGCATGCCAGGCGTGACCACGGAGAACTTATATTTGTGGATATAAGAGACGCTTACGGATTGACACAGCTTGTCTTTGATCCGGAAAAAAATCGTGAGATACACCGGAAAGCCCATGAGCTCAAAAGCGAGTATGTCATCCAGGTTAAAGGCGTTGTCAGGGAAAGGCCGCAAGGCACGGTAAACGCCAAGCTTCCCACCGGCGGGATCGAAGTGCTCGTAAATGCGCTTAATATTTTGAATGCGGCGCTCACTCCGCCTTTCGAGATAGACGACAAGGCTTCCGTCTCCGATGAAACGCGGCTTAAATACCGTTATATAGATTTAAGAAGGCCTAATATGCAGAAGAGCTTGCGTCTCAGGCACAGGATAAACAGTTCAATAAGAAATTTTCTCGAAAAAGAGAATTTCGTGGAAGTGGAGACCCCTTTTCTTACCCGCTCGACTCCGGAAGGCGCGCGCGACTACCTTGTGCCGTCCCGACTTAACGCGGGAAAATTTTACGCCCTGCCGCAATCCCCGCAGCTTTTTAAGCAAATATTGATGGTCGCGGGTCTTGACAGGTATTTTCAGATAGCGCGCTGCTTCAGAGATGAGGATCTAAGAAAGGACAGGCAACCGGAATTTACCCAGCTCGACATGGAAATGAGTTTCGTGACTGAAGAGGATATTTTCGGTATTTCGGAAGGCATCATGAAAACCGCATTTAAGGAAGTCTTAGGCATTGATATCAAGGTTCCTTTTCCGAGACTGAAATACCAGGAAGCAATGGATAGATTCGGCACCGACAAACCGGACACGCGTTTTGGCATGGAACTAATTGATATTTCCGATGTTTTAAAGGATACAAAGTTTAACGTGTTTAAAAAGAACCTTGAGGCGGGCGGGCATATACGCGCGATAAATGCCGACGGTTACGCCAAGATAAGCCGGGCGAAGCTGGACGGTTTTATAGAAAAGGCTAAAGAATACGGCGCCGGGGGCCTGGCATATTTTAAATGCGAAAAAGAGAAGCTCCATTCCAGCATAGACAAGTTTTTTAGCGAAACGGAGCTTGAGGCGATAAAAAATAAAGTTTCGGCGAAAGAGGGGGATCTTGTCCTTATAGTTGCCGACAAAAAGGATGTTACCTTTAGCGTGTTATCAAACCTGAGGCTTGAGATCGCGTCCGAAAAAGGGCTTATAGACAAAAAGAAATTTAATCTTCTCTGGATTGTTGATTTCCCGCTTTTTAAATACAATGAAGAGGAAAAGAGGTGGGAATCCGAACACCATCCTTTTACGTCCTGCAAGGAAGAGGATGTAAAGCTTTTAGATGGTAAAGAGCTTGATAAGATACGCGCGCGCTCATACGACCTCGTGATAAACGGGATAGAAATAGCTAGCGGAAGCATAAGGATACATACGGAGGCCATGCAGGAGAGGATCTTTAAGACCATAGGCCTCAGCCGCGAGGAAGCGAAAAAGCGTTTCGGATTTCTTTTGGAGGCCTTCAAGTACGGCGCCCCTCCGCACGGCGGCATAGCTTTCGGCCTGGACAGATTCCTTACTCTTTTTACGGATACAAACACTATAAGAGATGTGATAGCTTTTCCGAAGACACAAAAAGGGGTATGCCTTATGACAGACGCCCCTTCCGATGTTGACGATAAACAGTTAAAGGAGTTGCATATTAAAAGAGCGAAATAAGGAGGTTGAAATGCAAAAGTTTTTTGTTGCGTTTTTATTGGTTAGCATAGCACTGGCGGGTTGTTCCAACGTTAGGACCTACACGTTCAAAAAAGACAGGGTTGACCAGCGCGCCGAAGGAAACCGGGGTTATGTCATGGGCACACCTCCGCCGGCGCCCGTAGAAAGAGAAGTCCGGAAAAGGACCCTCATAGGGGTGGACATAGAAATTCCTATCTTGCCCGGCGAAAAAGTAGAGCTACCTCCGGAAGAAGGCGTTATCTATGAGGAAGAAACAATAATGGAGCTGCCTGAGAAAAAGACACCGAAGCCGGAAGCTAAAAAGCCTGCGGCAAAAACGCCCAAACTTTCTAAAGACGAAGAAGAGCAGTGGATAAAATAGGAGCTTTCAGCTTTCAGCTATTAGCTTTCAGCTTTATTTTTTTCTGCTGATAGCTGATGACTGATAGCCGATAGCTAAAACGAGGTATTACGTGGAGAAAGATATTCGTCTGAGTAACGATTCGGAAGCGCGAAGCCTTTTAGGCAAGCACGACGAAAACATGAAGGCGATCGAGAAGTCCTTCAACATAAGTTCCGTGCTCCGCGCCGGCATACTCAAAATAACGGGCCAGGATGAGGACGTGGAAAAAGCCGTCCGTGTCATCGAGGAACTTCTCATTTCCATACGAAACAACGTCTACATCAAAAAAAGCGATCTTAACTATACGGTCAAAGCCATAAAAGAGGACAAGAAGGTCAGGATCCACGATATTTATCTGGAAAGAATAGAGGTCCCTTCCAAGAGGTTATACGTAACGCCGAAAAGCAAGGGGCAGAAGGCGTATATCGACGCCATCCGCAGTCACGATATAGTATTTTGCATAGGCCCTGCCGGCACGGGAAAAACGTATCTGGCGATAGCAATGGCCATAAACGCCCTGAAGAAAAAAATAGTAAGTAGAATCATCCTGGCGAGACCCGCCGTTGAGGCGGGCGAAAAACTCGGATATCTTCCCGGCGATTTATACGCCAAAGTAAACCCGTATCTCAGACCCATGTATGACGCCCTTTACGATATGGTCGAAAGCGAATTGATACACAACTACGTGGAAAGAGGGATAATAGAAGTTGTCCCCCTGGCGTATATGAGGGGGAGAACGCTCAATGATTCATTCATAATCCTGGATGAGGCGCAGAATTCTACCCCGGAGCAGATGAAGATGTTTCTCACGCGCCTCGGGTTTGATTCAAAGACGGTTATTACCGGGGATGTAACGCAAAGCGACCTGCCCAAAGAGAAAACCTCGGGCCTCGTTGAGGCCGAAAATATTCTGGCGGGGATACAAGGTATAAAATTTGTTTATTTGAAGGGGGAAGATGTTGTTAGGCACGAACTAGTGCAGGAGATTATAAAAGCCTATGCAAGAACAAAAAAATAATTTATTGAAACGGATGCACAAGAGCACGTATTTTTATCCTCTTGTCATAGTTCTGGGTTTCTGTCTGGCGGTATTGGTGGCATTGTACATATTAAGCGCTCCCAGTCTCTACCAGATGAAAGAAGGAGACATCTCTTTAAGGACGATCTATGCGCCATATGACTTTGCGTATCCCACGACAATTGACGAGGAAAAGACCGAAAAGGTTAGAAAAGATTTTGAAGACAAGGTGTTGCCTGTATACAACATAGATTCTTCGGTCGAAGAGAAGGCTTTTGCGCGGCTCGACAGGTTTTTTGAAAACATAAAGGAGGTGCAAAACAACACTTCCCTCAACAATAAGGAGAAGCTGGAGATCCTCAAGACGAAGATAGATTTTACGATCTCGGATAAAAATCTGGCGAGGCTGGTGGAATCAAAAGACCTGGAAGCGATTGAAAAGGTTTCGAAAGACGCGCTAGAGAATATATTTCTGGTTGGGATAATCGATTCAGGCGAAAAGGCGAACCTTATCAGTAGCAATGCGGAAAGTATTTTGATAAGAAACGACCAGTTCAAGATGGAAAGAGAAATTAAAACAAAAGAGCTGGTAGACCAAAAAGAAGCGCAAAAAATAGTCCAGGATACGCTTGCAAGGCTAATGCCCAAGGACGGTTTTACGAGAAGCACCATCTACGACGTTATCAAAGACGACATAACCAGAAACGTGAGTTTTGACGAAAAAGAAACGCTTGCGGGGAAAGCCAAAGCGAGGGACAAAGTTCCCCCCATCTACAAAAAAGAGACGGTAAAGAAAAATGAACTCATAATAGAAAAAGGCGCGAGGCTCACAAAATACGATATCGCAAAACTCAATCAGGTAACACGCGTTCAGGCCGTTGTCAACAGAACCGCGTACATGTGCGGGTTAATTATCCTTCTTTTGGGGCTTGTTCTTATCTCAAGCATCTATCTTACGATGTTTGAAAAACGCCTTATCCGGCTGCCAAAGCACATTTTTCTTATCGGCATTAACGCGTTTTTAGCGATTCTCGTTTCGCTTTTCATTATCCAGTCTCAAGTTTCCACGTACCTTATTCCGCTGGCGGGCATAGCAATGATATTAGTCCTACTTTTTAATGTCAGCACCGCGTTTGTGGTAAGTCTGGCGGTAAGCCTTTATATAGGGATTATAGCGGGCGGCAGATTAGATTTATCTTTTGTTCTTTTTGTCGGGAGCGCTTTGGGCATATGGGTTGTGCGCGGGGCCAGAAGGCGTTCGCAGATCTTTTTCGCGGGGTTTGCGGTATCTTTAATAAACTTTTTTTCCATCGTGGGGATAGGCCTACTAAATAATCTTGGGAAGGAAGACATGGTGAGAGAAGGCCTTTACGGCATAGCAAACGGTATCATCGCCAGTTTTATCGTAATAGGGCTTTTGCCGCTTTTTGAGTATGTTTTCAATCTCATTACTAACATCACGCTTCTGGAGCTTTCCGATCTGAGTAACCCCATACTAAAAGAACTTACTATCAAAGCCCCCGGCACGTATCATCACAGTATTTTGGTAGGAAACCTGGCTGAAGAAGCGTGCGACGGTATCGGAGCGAACTCGCTATTGGCCAGGGTAGGTGCCTACTACCATGACATAGGAAAAATCGGTAAAGCCGAATATTTTGTGGAAAACGAAATGAGCACATCCTCGAAACACGATAAACTGACACCTTCGATGAGCGCCCTTATCATTACGAATCACACCAAGGACGGGATGGAACTCGCCAAAAAACATAAGTTGAATAACGCCATTGTCAATTTTATCAGCCAGCACCACGGCACGAGCCTGATTTATTATTTTTACCAGCGAGCCATTGAAAAGGCTAAATCCGAAACCGAGCTTAAAGAAGAGGAATTTAGATACCCGGGTCCCAGGCCGCAGACCAAGGAGGTGGCTATCGTTCTTCTGGCGGATTCGGTAGAGGCTTCTTCCAGGATGCTCGGTGATCCGACACCCGCTCGCATAAGGGGTCTTGTGCAGAAAATAATCAACAACAAATTCATAGACGGGCAGCTGGACGAATGCGACCTGACTTTAAAAGATTTACATAAAATAGCCGAGAGCTTCGTGAGAGTTCTAACGGGCATTTTTCACACGCGGCTCGAATATCCGGAAGTGAAACCGAAAAAAGAAAGACAGAATGCCTCTAAAAATAAGAGTAAACAGTCTAAATAAAAAAAGAAAGATAAATACGGGATCAGTCAAAAGGCTTGCGTTGCGGGTTTTGGGAGATTTTAGAAGAAAAAACGCGCTCGTTGACATAACGTTTGTAACCGATAAGAAGATAAAGACGCTCAATAAGAGGTACATGCGAAGGAATGCCCCTACGGATGTCATCTCTTTTTCATTAAAGGATGAGCGTTTTTTGCAGCGAAAAATTCTTATAGGGGATATTTATATCTCATCCGACATGGCGAGTGAAAACGCTAAGCATTTTGGTTCGGCTTATGAGGAGGAGATATCTCTTTATGTTATACATGGCCTCTTACATCTCATCGGCTTTGATGATAAGGCCGCTGAAGAAAAAAATAAAATACGTGAATTGGAAAGAAAACTTTTAAAAAAGACGAAAAGTTAACCCATGCAGCGTCAAACGCTTGTCGAAAGTTTGAATTCCGCAGTAGAGGGCTTCATCTATGTCGTGAAGACCCAGAGAAACATGCGGCTACATTTTTTAATCGCCACTTTTATACTTATTCTCGGCATTTATTTTAATTTAAGCAAGTTCGAACTTAGCTTACTTCTTTTTGCAATCGCGTTTGTGCTTGTCCTGGAGATGGTGAATACAGCCGTAGAGCTCACAATAGACCTTATTAAGAATGCATACCATCCCGTGGCGCGCATCATAAAGGACGTGACGGCAGGGGCGGTATTTTTGTCCGCCCTGAACGCCGTGGCGGTAGGGTATATTATATTTTCGCGGCATTTTGTCTGGCACATAGAAGAGGGCATCAGCAAGATAACCCACTCGCCATGGCATTTGACTTTTATCGCGCTGATATTAGTTTTGTTTTTGGTGGTTGCGGGAAAGGTTATCCTGCATAAAGGAACGCCCTTTCGCGGCGGCATGCCGAGCGGCCACTCCGCTTTTACATTTTCGATGTGGACCATAATAGTTTTCTCCACGGAAAATTCGCTTATAATTTTATTGAGTTTCATCATGGCGTTTTTGATAGCGCGCACAAGATTAAAAGAAAACATCCACACCAGATGGGAAGTGATAGCCGGCAGCCTTTTAGGGGCCTTAAGCACCGCTATTGTGTTTCAGTTATTAATAACCAAATAAGGAGTGTGACATGTTCAATAAAATACGCAATAATTTCATAACGGGCGTGGCCATTATCTTCCCCGTCGCTATTACGATGATAATCATTAGGTACCTCTTCATAAAGGTTAATAGCTACATTCTGACTCCGCTTGTGGACGTCATGAAAATAAATCCATATCTCACGCGCCACAGTCTTTATATAGCAAAGGGACTTATTTTTATTCTCGTGATACTCCTTATTTCGCTTATAGGATGGGCGGCGAATATTATTTTCTTACGCAAACTTTTCGGATTCGGAGAAAAAATTTTCGTTAAAGTCCCGATGGTGGGGAAAATTTATTCCGTAACCAAAGAAATAGGGTCGGCTTTTCTGGGTCACGGGAAAGCATTTTTTAAAAAGGTGGTGCTTATTGAATATCCCAGAAAGGGAATTTATTCGATAGGTTTTGTAACGGAAAAAGCCAGAAGTAAATTTAATAAAGCTACCGGACAGGAACTAATAAACATATTTATCCCCACCAGCCCCAACCCTACGAGCGGTATATTTTTGCTGGTACCGAAGGATGAGGTAAAGTTCATTGATCTGACGGTTGAAGAAGGGCTTAAACTTGTGGTCTCAAGCGGCGCTATCTCTCCCATGGATAGTGATTAAAAAATGGCCGTTAATAAAACGCATGGTTTCATACTCAGAAGAGAGGACGTCAGGGAGACCAGCGTGCTTCTTACCGTTTATACGCGTGACTTTGGGAAACTTCGGATGATTTCTAAAGGCGTAAGAAGTCCCGAGCAGAGATTCGTAAGCGCCTACGAATTATTCGCTCTTGTCGAGATAGTGTTTTACGATAGGAAAAGGGGCGGCGGGGCGTTTCTTCTTTCGCAATGCGAACTAGTAGAGTATTTCCCGAAAATAAGAGAGTCTCTGGATAGGCTCTCTTACGCGAGCTACTTTATAGATCTCGTAAACTCAACCGCGTCTCTTGGCGAAAAAAATATAAAGATATTCGAACTTATCAGAGAGACTCTGGGGATGCTTTCTACCGGCGCGAGTCCGAAAAGGGTGGCGAGAATTTTTGAAATAAAGTTATTATCGATTCTGGGCTTTATGCCGCGCCTTAGATCATGCGCAGCTTGCAATAAAAAAACAGAAGGCCAGAAAAAAAGATTCAGTTTCTCCTCGGGAGGGGTTTTATGCGCCGAGTGCTCCAAAAAAGAAACCCACGCTAAGGATATATCGGAAGGCACGATTAATTTCATCTCCCGCATTGAAGAGCTTCCGTTTAAGAGGATTCAGAATATAAAGGTAAGTAAGAGCGTAGGAAGCGAAGTAGAGTGGCTTCTTAAGAATTTTATCAGCTACCATCTGGATACGAGGCCCAAAAGCATGGAATTCATCTCAAAAATCGGAGTGTAAAAAATGGTTGATCTAAACGTAATAGCGTCTTTATGCAAACGCCGCGGATTTATTTATCAGAGTAGCGAGATATACGGCGGCCTTGGAAGCGTCTGGGACTACGGCCCTCTCGGAGCGGAACTTAAAAACAATGTCAAGAATTTATGGTGGAGAAGCATGGTCTACGAAAGGGACGACGTCGAGGGGCTCGACGCAGCCATACTCATGCACCCCGAGGTCTGGAAAACATCGGGTCACGTGACGAGTTTTAAGGACCTTTTGGTTGACTGCAAATCATGCAAAAAAAGATTCAGGTACGATCTTATAAAAACTAAATCCTGCCCGGAATGCAAAGGGGAACTTACCGAACCGAGGCCTTTCAATCTGATGTTCAAGACATTTGTCGGTTCAGTGGAATCAGAGGCAAACGAGGTTTTTTTGAGACCGGAGACAGCTCAAGGCATATTTGTCAATTTCAAAAATGTTTTAATAAGCTCGAGAAAGAAGCTGCCCTTCGGCGTCGCGCAGATAGGCAAGGCCTTCAGGAATGAGATCACCACGGGTAACTTTATTTTCAGGTCGCGCGAATTCGAACAGATGGAACTGGAATATTTTACCGATCCGGAAGAAAGCGATAAATGGTTTGAATACTGGGTTAACGAGAGATTCAAGTGGTATCAACAGTACGGCATAAAGAAGGAAAATATAAAATTGCGACGGCACGAAAAAGAAGAACTTGCGCATTACGCAAAAAGCTGTTATGATATTGAATTCCTTTTTCCCATGGGATGGTCAGAACTGGAAGGCATCGCCCACAGGACGGATTTCGACCTTAAACAGCATGCCAAGATAAGCGGTAAAGAATTGTCTTACTATGACGAACTCGCGAAAAAAGATATAATCCCGCACGTTATAGAGCCGTCGGGCGGAGTAGACAGGGCCTTTTTGGCGTTTCTTTTGGACGCCTATAAAGAGGAAAAAGTCCGCGGCGAAAAAAGGGTTGTTTTGTCACTGCATAAATACCTCGCCCCCGTCAAGGTGGCAGTTCTGCCTCTTTTGAAAAACAGGCCCGAAATAGTGGAAATGGCGAAAGCGATTTATAAAGATTTGAGAGGCGACCGTAAGGTTCAATACGACGATGCGGCGTCAATAGGGCGGCTTTACAGAAGGCAGGATGAGATAGGGACGCTTTATTGCGTTACCGTGGACGTGGAGTCGCTCGAAGATAAAAAAGTGACGGTAAGGGATAGGGACACGATGAAACAGGATAGAATAGACGTTAGCATGCTTAAAAAATATATTGAAGAAAGAACAAGGTGAAAAACAAAAGGTAGAAGTAGGAAAGGAGAAAAAATGGCAATGGCACCGGCAAAGACAAAAAAAGTCACAAAAACAAAAACTAAATTCGTGTATTTCTTCGGACTCGGCAAGGCGGACGGCGAAACCGGTATGAAAAATCTTCTGGGCGGAAAAGGCGCGAACCTGGCTGAGATGATAAATATCGGGATCCCGGTTCCGGCCGGATTCACCATCTCTACGGAGGTGTGCACGTATTTTTATAAAAATAAAAGGACTTACCCGGCCCAGCTAAAAACAGAGGTTCTGGAGGCGTTAAAGAAAGTCGAAAAGAGCATGGGCGCTAAATTCGGCGACAGGGAAAACCCTCTTTTAGTTTCAGTTCGTTCTGGCGCCCGCGTTTCCATGCCCGGCATGATGGATACGGTATTAAATCTCGGCTTGAACGACACCACCGTAAATGGTTTGGTGAAAGAGACCAGGAATGAACGGTTCGCGTACGATGCCTACAGAAGATTCGTGCAAATGTTCGGGGACGTTGTGCTGGGCCTTAAGCCTAAAGGAAAAGATGAGCACGACCCCTTCGAAGTAATCATGGACAAAGTAAAAGGCGAAAAAGGCGTTAAGCTTGACCTGGAACTTGAAACAGATGATCTGAAGCGCCTGGTAGCTTTGTACAAAAAGGAAATAAAAGCAAAGACCGGAAAAACCTTCCCGGAAGACCCCTACGAACAGCTCTGGGCGTCTATCGGCGCGGTTTTTGAATCCTGGAATAATGAAAGGGCAATTGCTTACCGGAGAATAAATAAGATTCCCGAAGAATGGGGCACAGCCGTTAATGTTCAGTCAATGGTATTCGGCAACATGGGCGAAGATAGCGGAACCGGAGTCGCATTTACGCGCGACCCCGCGAACGGCGAAAAAAAGTTCTACGGCGAGTATCTTCTGAACGCGCAAGGGGAAGATGTTGTCGCGGGCATACGCACGCCTCAACCGATCACGGAATTGGAGAAGCAACTTAGGAAACCGTATCAGGAGCTTCTCGCGATTTATAAAAAGTTAGAAAAGCACTATCGTGAAATGCAGGACATGGAATTTACCATTCAGAAAGGGAAGCTCTGGATGCTTCAGACAAGGGCCGGGAAAAGGACGGGGCTGGCCGCGATAAAGATAGCCGTTGACATGGTTGACGAGGGCCTTATTTCGGAAGAAGAGGCTATGATGAGGATCGAACCCGAACAACTCAACCAGCTTCTTAGACCCGTGTTTGACCTGGACGAAAAGAAAAGGGCTGTTAAGGAAGGAAAGCTTCTGGCCAAAGGGCTGAATGCCGGGCCAGGCGCGGCAAGCGGCAAGGTTGTTTTCAACGCCATTGACGCGGAAGAGTGGGCTAAAAAAGGCGAAAGGGTAATTTTGGTCCGCATTGAGACAAGCCCGGAGGATATAAAAGGAATGGATGCGGCGAAAGGGATCCTTACCGCGCGCGGCGGGATGACTTCACATGCGGCGCTGGTTGCCAGGCAGATGGGAAAGGTTTGCGTGGCGGGCTGCGGAGCGCTTGAGATAAATTACACCTCAAGAAGCATGAGAGTAAGAGACATCACGATAAAAGAAGGCGATTACATTTCGATAGACGGAAGTACGGGCGAAGTTATAACAGGCGAGATAAAGACAAAGCCTTCCGAGATCCTCGAGGTAATGGTTGAAAAGAAGCTCGACCCGGAAAAATCCGATATGTATAAGCTCTTTGAAAAACTCATGAAGTGGGCCGATAAGAGAAGGCGTCTCAAGGTGAGGACGAACGCGGACCAGCCGGATCAGGCGCAAATTGCGATAGCGTTCGGCGCCGAAGGGATAGGCCTTTGCAGGACCGAACACATGTTTTTCGGCGAGGGGAAAATCGAGCCCATGCGCGAGATGATCCTTGCCGAGGATAAAGAGGGCCGCAAGAGGGCGCTGGCCAAGCTTTTACCGATACAGAAAAAAGATTTTATAGGGATCTTTAAAGTGATGAACGGCTTGCCCGTGACGATAAGGACGCTGGACCCGCCATTACATGAATTTCTACCGCATGAAGAAGCTGAAATAAATAAAATGGCCGAGATCATGGGCGAAAAACCCCAGAAAGTTAAAGCAAAAATAGAAAGCCTAAAAGAAATGAACCCGATGCTGGGGCACAGGGGTTGCAGGCTCGGGATCGTATATCCGGAAATAACCGAGATGCAGGCGAAAGCTATTTTCGAGGCAGCCTGCGAAGTTCAAAAACAAGGTACCGAGGTTTTTCCCGAGATAATGATTCCACTTGTGGGCCACGTAAATGAGCTCAAGCAACAGGCAGGGGTTGTTCATAAAGCCGCAAAAGAGGTAATGGACGCTCGCGGCGAAAAAATACAATACACCGTAGGCACCATGATAGAGCTTCCGCGCGCAGCTCTTACCGCCGACCAGATAGCGACAGTGGCGGAGTTTTTCTCTTTCGGGACAAATGACCTCACGCAGACCACTTACGGCCTTTCCCGAGACGACGCCGGAAAGTTCCTCAACTATTACTATGAAAAAGACATCCTGAAAGATGACCCGTTCCAGACCATAGACCAGGAAGGCGTGGGTCAGCTTATGGAAATCGGTGTAAGAAAAGGGCGTTCCGTGAGGAAAAATCTAAAGATCGGCATATGCGGAGAGCACGGCGGAGAATCCAAATCCGTAGAATTCTGCAATAAGCTGGGGCTTGATTACGTTAGTTGTTCTCCTTACAGAGTTCCGATCGCAAGGTTGGCGGCCGCGCAGGCAGTCGCCAGAGCGAAGAAGTAAATGGATAATATAAGATTATATCTCAAAGACATAAAAGAACTTCCTCTTCTCAACGCAAAAGAAGAGGTTGAGCTCGCCAAAAAAATCAAAAAAGGCGATAGCCACGCAAGGCAAAGAATGATCCAGTCTAACCTTAGGCTTGTCATAAACATTGCGAAAAAATACAGCTACCTCGGCGTTCCCATGCTTGACCTTATAGAGGAAGGGAACCTCGGCCTTATGAAGGCGGTTGAAAAATATAATCACAAGAAAGGATATAGATTTTCAACCTATGCGGCGTGGTGGATAAAACAATATATAACAAGGGCCATAGCAAACCAGGGTAAAACCGTAAGGATTCCTGTTTACGTCATAGAGCTTCTTATGAGGTATAAGAAGGTGTCAGGCCAGCTTTCGCACAAGTTTAAAAGAAAACCGCGCCTTAACGAGATAGCAAGAAGAATGAAGCTACCGCTGGAGCGCATAAGACAGCTTAATAAAATGGCAAGTACCGTCTCAAGCCTCAACGCCCCGGTTGACGAAAACGGGTCAACCGAATTCATGGATTTAATAGAGGATGAAAAGATGTCGGGCGAGGTTGGCGAATTAAGCAATTTCCTTCTTCACGAAAGGGTAAAAGATCTTTTGCACAAAATGTCGCCTCGCGAAAGAAAGATTCTCACTCTCAGGTTCGGGCTCAAAAACGGCGTTAAGCACACGCTTCGGGAGACAGCGGAACATTTCGGCATAACGAGGGAAAGGGTGCGCCAGATCGAGAGCGTTGCGATGAGAAAGTTGAGAGAATACATGAAGGAGGAAGAGGGCAGAACTACCGAATCGCGGAAAGAAGGGCCCGTTCGAAAAACAAAAATCCGGGAAAAGAAAACATCCGGAAAAAGAAGGAAAAGAAAGTGAAAGACCTAAAAAAAATCATTAGGAATGTTCCCGATTTTCCGAAAAAAGGGATTGTTTTCAGGGACATCACGACCCTGATCGGGGAAAAAGGCGCATTCAAAGAGGTCGTAGACGAATTGGTAAAAAGATATGAAAATAAAAAAATAGATTATGTTGTGAGCGTGGAATCCAGGGGATTTATTTTTGGGGCGGCGCTCGCGCATAAATTACAGTGCGGGCTTGTCCCGGTAAGAAAAAAAGGTAAGCTGCCGGCCGCCACGCACAGCGCGACTTACGACCTGGAGTACGGCAAGGATACCCTAGAGATCCATAAGGACGCTTTTGAAGTAGGAAAAAGGGTTTTAATCCTGGATGATCTTTTGGCGACAGGCGGCACGACTAACGCTGCCATCGAACTGGTAAAAAAACTTGGCGGCAAAATTGAGGAAGCCGCGTTTGTGATAGAGCTTGGGTTCCTGAACGGCCGAGAAAAGATTAAGGACGTTCCGGTTTTTTCGTTGGT
>JADHYL010000002.1 GCA_016782495.1 Candidatus Omnitrophota bacterium | reverse complement strand
CTTTATTCTCTGTCCGACCCGTTCAAAATCCAGTTTTTTTATTTCGCTCAGCGCTTTTTTTAGTTCCTCTTCGGGCAACGCGTCATCCAGAAGAATTCCCACGGCTGCGGGATGATAAAATTTCTCTTCGTGCCTGAAAAGAACAGTCTCGTTTCCTATTTCGATCTTTTCCTCGCCTTGACCGATAATAATCAGTTTTATAGGCGGCTGGGAGGCGCTTTCCAAGGCACTTTTTGTTTCTGAAGAAACGTCCGGGCATTTATCCAAAGATATTTTTTTCGCCGCAAGCTGCATCGCAAAAGCCAGACATGTCGGAAATCCGCATTTTTTGCAATTTGTCTTTGGCAAAAGTTTGTATATCTCGAGTCCCGATAATCCCATTACTCAAACCTCCTTTTAAGTTACGTAGGACGATGGACGTCCGCTCCCTTCGGTCGCTTGGACGACGGACGATTCGTAATATAATATTTGAAAAAACTTTATCCTTCTAATCGTCCTTCGTCCTTCGTCTTTCGTCCTTCGTAGCGTTATCTTTCGTTACATAAGCGGCGGCATCGTAAGCGCCGGATGATTTTTTTCCTGTAAAAACTTAACGAGAGCTTCTGCTTCAACCGCAACGGTTTCATCCGCGATTCTTTCGTACAAGTCCGGCAGATTCTCTTCGGCGCAGCGTTTTTTCAGTTTCTCTCCGAGCGCTTCTTTTAATTCTTTCGGCAGCCACACAAGCCTTTTCAATCCGCCGTCAGCTGATAAAAACTTCCTACTTACGACGTAAAGCCTTCCGACGCCCATAAATCCCGGCGTTTGATTACCGCCTCCCACCGATCCGGCCAGGGTTGAAAATTTCATACCGGCCGGAGTAAAACCTGAGTATTCTCTGTTAACCACCATAAAACCGTTTGCTTCCGGTAAGATAGCGATTACGCATTCAAAACAACCGCATGAAGTCTCCGGAAATGTCATAATTGAATATCCGTGAAACCTTTCCAAAGTTTTGTTTGATTTTTGATATATAAAATCGTTTACCCCTTTCCACTCTCCGCGCGCCGCGTCCAGAACTTCTCCTTTTTTAACCGGCTGGTTCGGACCTGTCGGATTAAGTTCGTAGCAGGCTTTCGCGTCAAGCCAGCTATACGCTCCGCAGAGGCCCAGCCGTTCGGGCTTTACCATGCACAGGTGATTCGGCGCGAAGCTCTGGCAAAGCGTGCAGCTGTAGAACGTGTCCACGCTTTCGTCGGTCATGCCCGCGAGTCGCTCGTCGCGCTCTTCATACGCTTTAACCGCTTCCGGCATAATCCTTTCAACGTCTTCGGGTTTCGTGTATATCGTGATCTCGGCTTTATCGACGATCTTTCCATACGTGTCATGGAGCCTTGCGTGAATGATTGTCCCGAAATGTTTAAGCTTAAGGCCCTTTTTATACGCCTCTTTCGAAATCCTTACCCAACACATGTTTCTCTGTCCCATGTGGAATATTCCCATCGCTTCGTTTAAAAATGTGTGGACCTGTCTTTCGAGTATCGGCTCAAAATCGTGCTGCATTTTCCTGCCGGCAACCTCTATCAACATTCCTAAAGGATACGCTCCCCCTTCTTTCATATCATCGATTTCCGGGCCGACGACTTCTATCTTTCCGTCTTCTATTTCATCGAGATTTTTTGTCCGCACGAACTCAAGCGCCTTTGAAAATTTTCCGCCGAACTGGACATGCATCTGTTCTCTTCTTACTCTTTCGCCTTCAAAAGCGGCGCTGTAAGCTACCGGGATCGGTATCTGGGCAAGCTTTACTTTAACGCCCCTTACCTCGATGCACTTCTGGATTATCCTTTTATAGTCGAATTCTTTGACCAGATGTTCGTAGGTGCAAATACCCGTGGGCCTTATTTCCGGTATATCGGTATCGGCGATAACCGGAAATCCCATGTTTATTGCGCCTGCGCCTGTCGCGTATTTAATATCGTCAAGGGGCCCCAACGCGAGCCCAAAAGCAAAAACCCTTTCTTTGCAATAGAGAAGACATTCTTTCGCGTTTCCCGCTTTTATTCCGCCGAACGTGAGCGCCCCCCTTATGGCCCAGTGAAGCGGGTATATGGCCGATATCGTATCCCTTCCGTAAGGAACGATATAATTATCCCAGCCCATTTCGACCTTTTCTTCCTTAAGCTGGTCTATGATGCTTTTTCCGTTTGAACTGGAACCCACAAAAGTCATTATGTTTCTTTTCTGGAAATCTCTCACTATTTCCACGGCCGTTTTATTATCCGGCGCGGCGCCCAATATCGCGGCGAATCCCGGCATTCTTCCGTCCACGAGCTGTATTCCGAGGGTCCTTAATATCGTATCCGTAAAAAATCCGTTGCAGTCCGCTTGAGGTTCTTTCCCGTATAAATAACGGATGGCGCAAATTATCTCTTCGGCTAAAAGCGCCGCAATGCCTGAGTCAAGCGCATCCCCTAAATAAGGAAGCCAGAGCTCCTCGGTCGGAACGTCGTGTAAAAGCGATTTTGCTTCTTTGAGGACGGGTAATGCGTCGTTTAGCGTTTTAACCTCAGCGGCCAAAAGCGCATTCGCCATCGGTAAATAAAACGCTGTTTCCGGAAACTCAAGTTTTGTGTCTTTTCCTTTTTCCTCGATAGCCTTCGTGAGAAGTTTTTCCGCTTCGCTTACGAGAGACTTCGCGCCTTTTATCGCGGCAGTCGCTACAATCTTTGACATAGCACGCTCCTTCTAAAATGTCATTATCGTATCTTGGTATTCTTCTTGCCTGAATTTATCCTTAAATTTTTTAACGAGCGGCATTATTTTCGCGTAGTCAAAACGCTCGTCCAATAGCTTTCCCTTGATACTTGAAACATCGATTTTATTCCTTATCAATATGCTTATTACGCCGGCGCTTCCAACGTCTCCTACGAGCACCATGCCTACTATCCTGTTTTCTTTTAGAACAATTTTTTTATACTCATTTTTCCGAATTCTGGAAATTATTTCGTAGCCCTCTTCCTTTGGTTTTGTAACGCCCATTGAGATAGAAGCAAGGCCGAAAAAATCAACCGAGTTCATGGATAAAGAACCTTCATAACTTACGTTTTTACCCAGCATGTTAAGGCCCGCGATCTGGCCCTGCTCGACCGCAGAGGGCCACAACGCGTTAATTCTTTTTGCGTCTCTGGCAACATCATATGTCTGGGCCACGTCCCCTGCCGCAAAGATGTCTTTATCGGACGTTTTTAAAAATTCGTCAACAACGATACCTTCTTCAACCTTTATCGCGGCCGCGGAGGCCAGCTGGGTGTTAGGATTTACGCCTTTACCTATTATGACGAGCTGGCAGTCCAGTCTTTTACCGCCATCCGTCAGGATTCCTTCTGCGGTGTCCTTACCTAAAATTTCTTTTGCCGCCGCGCCTGTCATTATTTTTATTCCGTTTTTTTCGAGTAAAGTTGCGATTATGCGCGCCGCATCCGCATCTACCATCTGGGATAAAACTTGCTGGCTTTTTACGACAACCGTCACTTCTTTATTTTTCTGCCTTAACGCGTACGCGTCGCGGAGGCCTATGAGCCCGCCGCCCAGGACAGCTGCCTTATTAACATTATCAAGAATCTTAATTATGGCGCGGGCGTCGTCTATCCTTCTTATCGTAAAAACTCTCTTTTTGTTAACGCCGGGGATATTTTCCGTCTTAGGCGTCGCGCCTGTGGCGATTAAAAGCTTATCGTAAGGCACTTTTGTGCCGCCCTCTAGAGAAACGCTTTTTTTCTTCCGGTCAATCGATACGGCTTTCTTTCCGAGATACGTTTTTATATTGTTTTCCTTGTAAAAATCCTTATCCCTGAAGCAAAGTTTTGATTCGTCGATAGAGCCCGCTATCAAATACGTGAGAAGGCACCTTGAATATAGCGGGAAAGTTTCATCAGAGATAAGCGTAATTACTGCTTTCTTATCGTTTTTTCTTATTGTTTCCGCGGCCGTAACGCCCGCCGCGCTACCGCCTATGATTACATAGTTCATACTTTAAATTCTAAACTCGAAATCCTAAATTCTAAACAAATACAAAACTCAAAATCCAAAACACTAATTTTGAGCATTTGGATTTAGTATTTGTTTAGGATTTAGAGTTTAGTGTTTAGAGTTTCCTTTCTTTTTGCTTAAGTTTTTTTCAAATTCTTCTTTCGTGCCCGCGAAAAGCGCGTCTGTCGGGCAAGCCGCCACGCACGCATAACGTAGTCCTGAGCCTGTCGAAGGATCGTCTCTATCCGGACAAAGGTCGCACTTTACCGCTATGTGACTTTCGGCGTCTCTTATTATCGCGCCAAACGGGCATACCATGACGCACATCCAGCATCCCACGCATTTTTCCTTATCGTGGATGGTCGCTCTTGTCTTTTCATCTTTTGAGAGCGCCCCGCTCATGCAAGCTTTCACGCACGGCGCGTCCTCGCAGTGCTGGCAGTGAAGCGATATAATTTTACTTCCTATATTCTGTGTCTCTACCCGTCTTTTGGGTAACGGCGTCTCTTTTACGGCGGCAAAAATGTTCTTAGATTTAGAGTGCTCGATTGCGCACGCTATTTCGCAAGATTTACAGCCGACGCATCTTGTAATATCGCAGTAGATCTTGATGTCTTTTGTCTTCGTCTTCATATTTGACACGGGCTTGTTCCTTTCCCATTCTATGTTTTTAATGCCGGCGTTTTCTTATGCTGGTGTATTGCGGGCCCTAGTTTCAGAGCTTTCCGCTTAAGGTCTATGTGTTTTATCATCATATGCGCCGCTTTTATCGGATCTTCCTCAAAAGCAAACTTTCCGCCAACTATGTTTTCGAGTTCATTTGTAATATAGTTTGTGACATTTGGACTGCCAAGCACCGGATGTGGCGTTCCGAAAATCGTATATACTCCGCTAGCCACAAAATAAAATCCTATTGAAATCGCTTTTTCGCTCATCCATTCGGGTGCCGCTCCCGCAACCGGTAAATCGCTTATGTCTTCCCCCAAGCCCCCTTCGGCGACAACTGCGGAAAGGATAAGTAAAATTCTCGAATTGTCCACGCAGGAACCTACGTGCAAAACAGGCGGTATGCCGACAGCCTCGCAAACTTCTCTAAGTCCCGCTCCGGCATATTCAAAAGCGCTTTCCGGGGTCAAAAGCCCCTCTTTCGCGCAGGCTATCGCCGAACAGCCGGTCTGCACGACCAGCACATCATTTTTCAAAAGTTCCTTAACCATTGAAACATGCGCCCAATCGTGTCTTATGTTAGGATTGCAGCATCCGACAACGCCGGCTGCGCCCCTAAGTCTACCCGATATAATCGCGTCGTTAAGTGGCCTTACCGTAAACCTGTATTTTCCTCCTAAAATGCGAAACACGTTTTCGGTAGTAAATCCGGCCACAAGGCCTTTTATCTCTTTCGGGATACTAACCCTCTCCTTAACCCTTTTTTTGTAGTTTTCCACGCCAAGCCTTATAATATTCTTGGCTATTTCAAGGGCTTTTTCCTCTTTGAGCTCTATGTGTTCCACGCCGGGAAATTTGCATTTCGGAGACGTCGTAACAAGCTTCGTATGGAAACAATTAGCGGCGCTTGAAAGGGCCGGCATTATGCACTGAACGTCAACCATCATAAGCTCGACCGCCCCTGTAAGTATCGCGAGTTCCTGCTGGAGAAAATTACCGGCTGAGGGTATCCCATGCCTCATTAAGATTTCATTTGCCGTGCAGCACATGCCGGCAAGATTTATACCTTTTGCGCCGTATTTTTTCGCAAGAGACAAAAGTTCCGGATCTTTGACCGCTTCGGTAACAACATCCGAAAGCGTGGGCTCGTGGCCGTGGACAACTATATTTACATAGTCCTCTTTCAGGACTCCTAAATTTACCGTCGCGCGTATGGGTTCGGGAGCGCCGAATAGAATATCGGAAAGTTCCGTAGCGATCATGGATCCTCCCCACCCGTCCCCAAGAGCCGCTCTCATGCCGTGATTTATAATATTTTTATAGTCGTTATCCACTCCCATGTGGGTTCTATGCATTATTTCAACGATTTCTCTATCGATACCTCGCGGCACAATACCTAACTTTCGCCAAATCTCCTGCCTTTTTTTAGGAGCGAGTCCTATCAATCTTAATTCGCCATGTTGCTGGCCGAATTCGGAAAGGCATTTTTCACCGAGCTCCTCGCCTATTTTCTCCGTAAGTTTACCTTTTGTATCTATGCCGTAAATTCGCGCAGTTCTGGCAAGTTTGTCTGTAGCTTTTAAATGATAATCGTGCGCCTCGCCTTTAGCGGCCATTAATAATGTATGCGCTATGTCGCGGCCGTGATCGGAATGCGCAGCTGCGCCCGAAGCAATCATCCTTACGAGGTTCCTGGCCACTATTGTATCTTTGGAAGCGCCGCAAACGCCTTCCTCAGTCCCCTCTCCGAACGGGTCAATTCTGCACGGCCCCATATTGCATATCCGGCAGCATATTCCAAGCTCCCCGAAACCGCACTGCGGCTTTTGAGCATCGTATCGGTCCCAGACAATTTTTATATCTTCGTCAATGGCTTTTTTTATCATCTTCTGGCTGGCGGGATCATACGATCTTTCTTCGTGTTTCTCCATCGTTTCTCCTTCTATTTAAGCTAAGTATATGAATATTTAAATATAATATAACCACTTGCGTGGCATGAGTAAAAGCGGCTTTTTGGTAAAGGACGCTTTTTGGATTTTAACATCTCGCCCCGCCTAAGTCAAGAAAAAGCGTCTTCACTCTTTTCCGGTTAAGCTTGCACCTCGGGCTAAGACTGCTAAGGCTCGTGCTTAAAATATTATGCTACCCTTTTTTACCCTTTTCGCAGCTTCTCCGGCAGGCATAGGGGGTTCTTCGGCTCATCTTAAGGCAAGCTTGCGTTGTTGCCTCCGCTTGCCGCTCGAAAATGGAATCCTGCCATTTTCTCGCTCTCCAAAAATTGCTCATTATGCCTGCCTCGCCGGCTCGCCTCGCGGCGAAGCCGCGGGCAAGGCGGGCAAAAATGCATATAACGCTGAATGGCAGGATTGTATTCGCAATTTTTGAGAGTCGCTCCGGCAAGCAACGCAAGCTTGCCTTTTTATATTGAGCCCCGCGAGGGTATGCTGACACCGCAGGCATGGGGGGTTCAAGCCAACAGACAGCCAACAGACAGGGACGTGCCTCAGCCCAAACTCTGGCCTGTCCCAACTCCGTATTCAGGCCTGTCCCTTATTAAACTATCGTATGGGAGTTGCTTTTTACGCACATGGTGACAATCTGTAACTTAAAAAGGGGACAGGCCAGAGTTTGGGCTGAGGCACGTCCCTATGTTTTAATCTCTAGATCGTATTTGTGGGTTCGTTGTTTGGCGAGTTCCCATGCGTATTCGTAAAGATGAAGCCCTTTCGAGCAGGCTATGATTTCCCCGTTCCCCACGCCTATCTCTTCGGCCATATATTGTTTCACGAGCTCAAGGCCGCCGAGGTTGGATGGGAAGCCGCCCCATAAGTCCCAGGAGCGGAAGTAGAGCATAAAATGCAGTTTCCCGTAACGAACGCGCGTATCGATAATGCGTAAGCACGGCGGGTCGGCGAGTTTTATATCGGAAGGCATTCCTATTTCCATGACCGCCTGATTGGTGCCGTAGCCTTGGGTCTTATAAATTTTTATCACCTCTTCTATCTGATTACATTCAAGAGGCATATCCTTTATCATTTTTTTACCGTCTTCATCTACTTCGATTTTCGCTTTCGGATCCACCAGCCGCTCGCCGTAGGTGTAATCTTCCGTATCGGTCTTAGAGGCCGTCAATAGGTACGAGAGGTATTGCTTTATATAATTCATGTCCGTCGGAGCCGGGATGCTGGAACCTTCGGGCATTATTGGGATTATCTGGTGGGCCGGATTTTTTACCCGGACAGTGACGAAATCAAATTCCAGCCGGTGCTGGCCCGCGTAACTTCCGCGGTCTATCTTGTAGATATAGCCGTGTTCGAGTATTTCCGAAAGGCACCTGAACCACGCGTCGTCCAGGTCAAGCGCCTCTATGTAAACCGGCTTTAAACCTCTTTCATTTTTCTTTTCGCTCATTTTTTATCTGTCCTGATATATTGCCTTCTAATCGCCCCGACGCAAGATCCAGTGATCTGTCCCGTTTTCGAATTCTATAAGATAGAGTCGCCTGTTGTCCACGTGCAAATCGTCTCTGAATATACGCATATAAACATCGTCGAAATACTCCGGTGATTCCAGATAATATCCGTGCCTGAAACTCGCGGTGTTGATAGGCGTTACGTCTACCAGGGCGATTCTATCGGGGGAAAGCGACTTTAAGTATAAAATGTCTTTTGTCTCTTCGAGCTGTTGGTGCTTTTTCAGCTTCTGTCGGCCAAGTTTTTTTTCGTTATCTATGATGCTGCTTAAAAGCAGGGCCTCGTCATTTGAAGAGACATACGTGGTCAGGTTTTTCGTAAGCGCGCTGATTTCATTTTTGAATCGGGCATTAAATTCGTCGTCGCCGACATCGGGCGCAGCCATAATGACATGCTGTATTTCTGTTTCCGCATCCGAAAAATCAGCATCTTTATGCATGTGTTCAAAAGCGTCGCAGGCAACCTGGCATCCTATGCTGGAAGAGTGGATCCATATTTTTTCCGGCTTGACTTCCCCGATAACCTGCTTCAATACCTCTCCCAGGTAAGGCCCTGATTTTTCCGCCAGCCTCCGCGCCTTTTCATAACCCAGTATGCCTACACGCTGATCGCCTGGCCAGTCAAACATCAAAACGGGCGTGTTAACATCCAGTAAATACGTAAAATATCCTGCTTTCACGGCCGTAAGCTGGAAACTATCTTTATATCCGAAAAGGATTACAAGGAGGGACTTATGGGGAGAATTCTTCACTGCCTCGGACAACTCTTTAATGAAGGCATCGTTTGTTAACGGCTGGATTTTGTTTACGTCTATTATTCCGCTTTTTTTAATAAGTGCCGGGGACACTGTTCCTATCTTTAGGCGCGGATCGACTCTCACGCCCAGCATGCCGTATTTTATTCCTTCGCCGAGTTCCGGAGGAAAAGAGAGCGACCCGTCTTTCTTTTCAGTGATCAGGCGGTCGCTAGCGTAAAAAATACTTATTACCCTGTAAGGGCCTTCTCTCTTAGAAGGAATGCGTCTATAGGGGTCATTTGCCCTTGAGTAATTTTTTTGAATGGGTAAAGACGAGCAGCCGCTCAAAAAGAAAAAAATACACGTCAAAACCGCAATATTGCGTAAACTTACATTTATATTTTTACGTTTTAGTCTTTTAATAAATCTCATCCCTGACATCCGGAACACTGCAATTATTGTTTTCTATAGAGATAGATTTTACTTCACTGGTGGGCTTTAAGTCAAGCTTAATAAACAGGGACAGCGCCCATTTTTATTAAAAATGGCCGCTGTCCCTGTTTATACCGTTATTTCTTCAAAAGTTCTTTTATCTTTGCAAGCGCGGCGGTAGCGTGGTCGTACCCGGTTTTTATGAAAATTTTTGCCTTGTGGAATTCGTGCCAGTCCGCGAGCTTCGGAATAGGGTTTAGATAAACATCCGCCTGCTGGCACGAGTAGGTTGCCATGGTGTATTCCGTCGCCTGAAAACTATTCACGATCGCATCGTACAGGCTTAGCCTTTTTTTAGGCGCGCGCACTATATCTTCAGGCGAGGGCAGCGTGTTTATCGCTATTATTCTTTTTACGCCCTCCCTGGATAAAACGCTTACCGGCACAGGGTTCACTATTCCGCCGTCTACCAGCTGAACGCCGTTATATTCTACCGGCTCGAATACGCCCGGTATCGCGATGCTCGCCATTACCGCATCAACCAGCCGCCCTTTATCTATTATGAATTCTTTTCGCTTTTTTATGTCGCAGGCAACTATTTTTAACGGCAGTTTAACGTCAAAAAAAGTTTTATCGCCCAGATATGATTCCAGCATTCTACGGACGGCCTTTCCTTTTATGAGCCCCCTTACGGGAAGAACAAGATCCACCAGAAAAAGCGCCGAGAGGCTACTTTTAAAACTGCAAGCTATGCGTTCTATCTCGGCCGCCGTAAAACCTGCGGCCCAAAGCGCCGCTATGAACGCGCCTATGCTGGTCCCGGCTATGATATCTACCGGAATTTTCTCTTTTTCCAAAACTTTGAGAACCCCTATGTGCGCAAAACCCATTGCCCCGCCGGAACCCATCGCGACGCCGACCATCGTGCCGGAAATTTCCCTGGCGATACGCCTTACCGCTTTTTTATAAGCATCTTTTTTCTGCGGCAACGAAGCGAATATATTTTTTGAAAGTATTTTGATTTTCTCTCCGTAAGACTTTTCGTAATAGAATTCGTCTTCCTTTAAAATAACAGAGATTTCCTGTCTTGTATCTTTACTGAAGGAGCTTTCGATTCTTCTTATAAGAGAGGCCGCCTTCGCGAGAGAAACTTTATCGGAGGCGCCGAGGATATGGCATATATCGGACTGCCTTAAAATCTCCAGGGCCATCCCGTTCGGATCGTCAGAAACATCAACCAGCACGTAGTGATAATTCTCCGTTAAGAGGCTCAATTTGGAAGAGACGTCTTTTTTTCTCGACATGGAAGCGGATTTTACGACTATAACTTTTTTACCGGCTTCTTTTTTTAAGCTTTCCTCAAGGCTTCCCGGGTAAAAGGGCGACTCCCCGCTCGGGCTTACATCGTAGACGCCGATAATCGTGCTTTTCATTATTTCCTTAACGCCCTTACGGCTTAGCCTTCTCGATAAGGAATGACTGAGGAAAACGGCGAGTTTCGGGATCTTTTTCAGTATAAGGTTAAAATTCTTCGTGTTTATTAAAAGTACCGCTGAATCGTTTAATGCTCTGGCGCTCACGGTGTGGGGCTGGCCCGTGAGGGAAGAAATAGAGCCGAAGTAGTCTCCTTTTCTTAAATACTCTATGATTAACTCTTGCCGGTTTGTCGTTTTTGAAGGAGGGTGATATATTTCCAGTCTTCCGGTTATGACGCAGTAGAAATAGTCCGGCGGGTCGCCTTCTTCATAGATAGTTTCCCCTTTTTTGTATTCTGTTATTTCGCTTCTCGTGGCTATGAATAATTTCTGCAATGGGGAAAGCGGCGCAAAAAGAGGGAGGCTCTCTATTATAAAAAGTTTGTTTGTTATCACGGATATGTTCCGTCTAAAGCGAATGGCCGGTCCGGTTCATTCTTTATAAAGCGGCTCCATCAGGGCTTTGTCATACGGGGGTATGAAAAAAGTCACGGTGTCGATCACTCCTGCCGCGGTCCTGAATAAGGCAGAGGCTACCCCATTAATTAACCCGTCCTGCACGAGCGAACCAGGGGTTTTCTTTTCGAAGGAATCGGAAATATGACGGGGTATTTCCATCCAACCTGTCAGGATATTCATAATGCCATTTCCCAGCTTATCCAGGGGATTGGCTTTTTTAACAGTTTCTTCTTCCGCAACGCACGCTGAACTCATTAAAAGCGCCAGGAAAAATACCAGCGTTACTATAGCCGGTTTTCTAAACATCTTATTCGCCCTCCGTTCGTAAAACAAGGGGCACAACCCTGCTTGCTTCCAAAGCCTCTCTGCCGTCAAAAGCAGGCAGGCTATTTTTGTAAATAGGGCGTGCCCCTATTCTTTCAAGATTAGAGGATTTATAAATCCTTGATTTATTTATCGCGCAGAGACTCTTCTTTGGCGCTCTTGGTGCCGCTTTTAATGCCATCGCTTGCGTCCTGGAATACTGTTATCTTATCTCCGCCTCTCAGCTTATCTTGATCGCGCATCTTGAAATCCTTGAACGAATCGGCGATTATCGTCCACAGCGGTTTTTCTTCGGTTTGTTGACTCGTTTGCGCGCTTTTTTGCATGCTCTTTTGCGCGGCCACTGCCGGAAGAGCAAAAGCTGCGATCACCAATAGCGCAATAACCATTGTCGCAATTCTTCTTGCCATCTTTCACCTCCTTAGATTACTTGCTTATTATTTTATACAAAACCAATCCCGCGAAAACAACACTCAAACCGTTTAATATCCCGATTACATTCAAATACATTATGTAATCCGGGATAATCAGTAATATAACTCCTATTATATATGATATTAGGAATAACGGCGCTATTTCCTTTTTGCCTCGAAAGGCATTTACAAGTTGTACGGCCCAGCCTGCCACTATGAATATCATTCCGATAAGTGCCATGAGCGCCTCCTTAAATTTTTCCGTTTCAAAAAACAAAAAAAGACATTACCTCTAATGTCTTTTCGATAAATTTCCTTTATGTTGGCCGATACGCATATTCACCTCGATCTTCGAGAATTATTATACATAATACGCTCAAAAAAGCAACCTAAATGTTATTTTAGTGTTTCCCGGAACCAGTCAAGTATCAGTTCCCGCATCCGGTCCGGGTGGAATTGGATAAGCCTTTCCGCGTGAAGGCCGCCTTTTATTATTTCAATATCTTTTTTCCCACTAAAGGCGTCGTAAAGTTTCTTGGAATGATTTTCTTTGACAACCCAATCCCTGTCGCCGTGTATGAAAAGTATTGCCGTGTTTTTCATGCGACCTATAGTCTTAATGGGTTTTTCTTTCGGAATAAATATGTTCGCGACTCTCGCGCCCTTACCTTCCCAGCCGCACTCTATATTATCCTTTAAATCGTAGAACATCTCGGGCTCCCAGAAATGAAAGTTTGTTGACTTGAACTTCGTGGGACAGCTTATCAAAACCATGCTTTCCACATCATCCCGCCGGGACGCGGCGTTAACGGCCGAAGCCGCGCCGAGAGAAAACGCCACTACGCCTATATGTTTATAACCCTCTTTTTTCGCGTAATCCAAAACCGCATCCACGTCCCTGTCTTCTTTTGCTGACCACGTGAATTTTCCGCCGCTTTTCCCGTGGCCCCTGAAATCAAATATTATAACGTCGTATTCAGCGGAAATTAAATCTACTGTTTTTCGCATCCATCTGTTATCCTTGCTGTTGAAAAATCCCGGGCACACTATGACCACCGAGTTCGATCCCGTTTTATAATGTTCGTAGGCAATTTCTACGTTGTCTCTGGCAAGAAGCGCGCCGGAAGAGACCCGGCGTTCTGACGAATGCGAATTTAGGGGTAAGTTAAGAAATAATAAAAGAAGTGCCGTTAAAAGAAATTTGCGTTTACGCATTTGCTATTTGGTTACTTTTTTTTCGAAGCCTCCCAGCTCCCGCGATCCTTTATTATAGGTATTTGCCACGTTCCCAGCATGGTATTATTTGAAATGGTGCCTACGTAGGTCAGTTCCCCCCTTTTATTTTTGGAGAGTCCGAATTTTATTTCGTTTCCTTTTATGACGCCGTTTATGCGGCCTCCTTTAGTGATCGGCGAACCGCTTATCAGAATGTATCCGGAAAATGCTTCGCCGGCTTTCTCGAGAGAAAATTCAAATTCGCCTTTTTTCGCGGTTTTTTCGCTTACCCACGTCCCGTTCCACAAGTCAGCGCCCTCATCAAATTTTACTTTGTTTGGTTGAACGAAATATACCAGCGAAAAAATTCCTATTATAACAAAAATGACCAAAATAAATTTTTTCATAATACCCCTTTGCTTTAAACTGCTTTTTTTCTTATAAAGTATATACCAAAACTCGGGAAACTGCAACTTTGTTTCGAAAGTTGTAAAAAGAAGGTTTGCACTGTTGCCTCCGCTTAGACTTTAAAAGGAGCGTTACCCCTCCGACAGGCACACGGGTTCTCGGCTCATCTGGCAAATATTGTGAAAAGGATTTCTCCTCGAATTCCAGTAATTTATGAGCCGGTAATCTTGTATGGGATAAAATCCCATACGCCGGTATCCGTCTCCTAAATTACGGAATTCTACGTCGAACTCATTCGCCTCGAACCCGTGTGCCTGTCGGAGGGGTATTCTTACCCTGGACAAAGTATGATATTCTGCGTCGTATGTAGGTAGATGCCGGTGCGGGATGCCCTGGAGTCGAAAAACTCTTGTGTAGCGGCTGCAGCAATTGAGTGAACCAAATCTTGAACACACCAATTGCCAGCCGCCACAAGAGTTCGACGGAAGGGCGCCCGCGCCGGCATCTACGTGTTAGATTTACACAAAATTTTGTACTCTACCTTGAAAGATAAGAAAGGCTTAAAAGTATCTTTATTTACGCTTCCCGTAATAGTATAATATCCGCCATGGACACTAAAATATATCTGGCGCCCATGGCCGGCGTAACGGACCTCGCCTTCCGGCTTGTAAGTAGAAGCCTGGGCGCTTCGCAATGTTTTTTCGAGATGCTTGATTCGAGGGCCCTATTATACGAGCACCCAAGGAACAGGCGCCTTTTAAAAACCTTAAAAGACGATTCCCCCATAGCGGCCCAGCTTGTAGGCGTGGACCCAGCTGTTATGCTCGACGCAGCCCAAAAGCTAATAACGCTTGTCGATATATCCTTCCTGGACATAAATAGCGCCTGTCCCGCGAAAAAAATAATTAAAAAGGGCGCCGGCGCCGCTTTATCGGAAAACACGGCGAGGCTGGGTAAAATTATTAAAACATTATCCTCCAAGTTGCCGGTTCCGGTCACGGTTAAATTAAGAACCGGTTTTCGTGAAAGGAACGTCAAAAAATTCGTGAAGGTCGCCAAAACGTGCCAGGAAAGCGGCGCTTCCGTACTTTTTATACACGGCAGGACAATGTCTCAAGGTTACTCCGGAGGCATCGATTATGAATCCATAGGAAGCGCGAAAAAAGCCTTAAAAATACCTGTTTTCGGAAGCGGCGACATACTTGACCCGATTTTAGCCAAAAAAATGCTTGATGAAACAGGATGTGACGGAATTCTGGCAGCGAGGGGCGCGCTAGGGAATCCCTGGATATTCAAAAATATTGAAAGGTATCTTACGACCGGAGAAACTACCGAAAATCCCACTATACCCGAAAAGAAAAAAATCCTTAAAACGCATCTTGCTTACATAGAAAAATACAAAGACATGGCGTTCGGAAATAAAGTAGGCTTCATGGGCAAGGTAACGATGTGGTATCTTAAAGGTATTCCCAACGCCGCGAGGGCGAGAGCCCGAATATCCGGGATAAGGTCGTACGAAGGACTTGTTGACTTGATAAATGAGGTTTACCCCGTTCCAAATCGCTTAAGCAATCTTATACCGAAGTCTGACTTCGATATATAATATATCGAAGTCGGACTTCGGTATATTACGCCAGCGTTTTCTGAAACTTCATGGTGCTTAATGTTATGACAACGGCCCCTATAATGGCAAGCGCCAAAATCTCGTCCCACAATACCGCCAGTCCCACTCCTTTTAAGAAAATGCTACGGATTATAACGAGATAGTATCTCATCGGGTTAAGGTACGTTATATACTGTATAATCACCGGCATGTTCCTTATCGGATAGGCAAAACCCGAAAGAAGAAACATGGGAGAGTATATGAGAAAAACCGACATCATCGCTTCCTGCTGGGTGGAGGAAAGGGTTGACAGAAAAATCCCGATGCCGAGCGTCGTAAATAAATATACGGCGGTTGAAAAAACTAGAAGGGTAATGCTTCCTCTCATGGGAACCCTGAACCAGAAATATATTATTAATGTTATCAGGGTCACCTGAATAAAAGCTATGACCATGAAAGGAACTATTTTACCTATTATAAGCTCGATCGATTTTATGGGGCTTACCATGAGCTGCTCCATTGTTCCTATTTCTTTTTCGCGCACTATCGCCATCGCGGATAGAAGAATAGACATTATCGATATTATCGAGCACATGACTCCCGGCAGGAAGTAGTTGCGCGATATGAGGTTTTCGTTAAACCAGCTCCGGTCGCGCAGCTCTATCTGGGGGCAGATGTCTATTTTTCTTATGTAGACTTCTGCCAGCTGGCGCATTGCCCTGTAATTATAAGTGCTTATGACCTGGCCCGCATAGCCCAGTATTATTTGCGAAGCATTTGAATCCGTTCCGTCCAGTATGAGCTGTAGAGGCGCGCTTCTTTTTCCCATGATATCGCGTCCGAAGCCCCTGTTAAATTTAAGGACCGCCAGGACATCGGCTTTATTTATAACGTCTTTTATGTCCTTGTCGTTTCTAAGATAGTGCTTTATGTTAAAGTATTTTGAATAAGAAAATTCCCTTATAACTTCTCTACTTATGTTTGTATTATCAAGGTCGTAAACGGCTGTCGGGATATTCGTTATGTCCATGGTGGCGGCGTAACCGAAAATTAAAAGCTGCACGAGAGGACTGATGAAAATAACCGTTTTCATGCGCGGGTCGCGCAGAACCTGTAAAAATTCCTTGCGCAGTAAGGAAAAAATCCTGTCAAACATAATTCTTTATCCCTATCATAGTATCTTTTTTTTGAATTTCCTGGTCGCAACAAACATCATTCCTAAAGCGAAAAAAACGAGAAAAGTTGCCTGCGGCCACAATGTCACAAGGCCCACTTTCTTCAGGTATATTCCGCGAAGGCAAACTATAAAATAACGCGCCGGCACAAGATACGTAATACCCTGTATGACTTTGGGCATATTAAAAATTTCGTAAGTAAAACCCGAGAGAAGTGTCGTAGGCAAAAATGATGTGAGGATCGCTACCTGGCTTGCCAGAAGCTGGTTTTTTGTCACTATTGAGATGGTGATGCCCAGGCCCAGGGACCCCGCCAAAAATAGGGCGCTTAACGCAAAAAGAAGTATTATGCTTCCTTTAAGCGGAACGGTAAAAACAAATCTCCCCATGAGCACCGCTATCGTAAGGTCAATCAATCCTATGGCGAAATACGGTATGAATTTTCCGATTACAAGCTCAGAAGGCCTTACGGGCGTTGATATGAGTTGCTCCATGGTGCCACGCTCCCATTCCCGGGCTACCGTAAGAGAGGTGAGAAGCGCTGCGATTGTCATTATTATTACCGCGATCAGGCCCGGCACTATGAAATATTTGCTTTCAAAATTCTGGTTAAACCAGACTCGTGATCTCAAATCTATGGGCTCCGGATTTGCGATGCCGTATTTTTCCGAAACCTCGGTAAGGATATTCGTATTATAAGTATTTATGACATTTTTGGCGTACCCTATGGCGATACTGGCGGTGTTGGCATCCGATCCGTCCAATATTATCTGTAACGGCACTGACTGGTTGGAATAAAGTTTCCTCGAAAAATCCTTCGGGATTACCATGATCATGATGGCCTTCCCGTGGTCCAGGAGATGTTCCAGGTCTCTATAATTATCATAATAGCCGATAATCTCAAAATATATGGAATTCCTGAAATTGAGGGTAAATTCCACCGAGGCCTTGGTATTATCCTGGTCCCATATGGCCATCGGAACGTGCTGTATATCAAGGGACAATCCGTAACCAAAAAGCACTATTAGTATTATAGGTATACCGAGCCCCAGGCCCAGGCTTCTGGGGTCGCGTAAGATTTGTATGAATTCTTTTCTCGAGACAGCCTTAATCCTTCTTAGATTCATCCCGATGCTCCTTGTCGTACGTTTCTATGAGCGAGACAAAAACGTCCTCAAGCGAAGGTTTTATCTTGTGAATAGAATAGTCCTTGGCGTTCTTTTCTTTAAAAAGTTTTTCAAGCGCCGATGTGCCTTTCTTTTCGTCTTGAGAGACGCAGTGGAGCTTAGCGCCGAATATGGCTGTCTCATCTATTTCCGCGAGCCCCTTAATAAAGTCTATCCATCCTTCGGCATTCGGCACCTCGACTTCCAGTATATTCTGTTTCATGAGTTTTGTTTTCATCTCTTCGGGTGTTCCCATGGCTATGAGGTTACCCTTGTAGATCATGGCCAGGCGGTTGCAGTTTTCCGCTTCGTCCATGTAATGCGTCGTAACAAAAACGGTGACGCCCCTTTGGGACATTTCTTTTATTATGCTCCAGAAGTTATTGCGCGTGATCGGGTCAACCCCGGAAGTCGGTTCATCCAGAAAAATTATATTGGGTTTGTGAAGTATGGCGCACCCGAGGGCGAGGCGCTGTTTCCATCCTCCGGAAAGCGTCCTTGTCATGCTGCCGCTTAAGCCCTCGATGTCGGCGAGCTTTATGACAGCCGCTTTCCTTGCGGGGATTTCTTTTTTGGGAAGCTTATAGATACCTGCGTAAAAATCTATATTTTCCTCAACGGTGAGGTCATCGTAAAGAGAAAACTTCTGCGACATATAACCTATGTTTTCTTTAATTTTTTCCTGTTCTTTCATTATATCAAAACCGCCCACCCTTCCGGCGCCCGACGTCGGAGAAAGGAGTCCACAAAGCATGCGTATGGTGGTAGATTTTCCTGCGCCGTTTGGCCCCAGAAACCCGAATATCTCGCCTTTTCCCACCTCGAAGGAGACATGGTTTACGGCCGTGAAGTCCCCGAATCTTTTTTCAAGCTTATCAACGCTTACCGCAATTTCACTTTTGTCCATGTTCGCTTATCACCTTTATGAAGGCCTCTTCAAGGGTTTTGGCTTTACATTCTTCTTTTATGGCGTCCGGCGTATCGCAACGCAAAAGTTCCCCTTTGTGTAAAAAGCCTACTCTCTTACAGCGTTCCGCTTCGTCAAGGTATGAGGTGGAATAAAGTATAGTCACTTTCTCTTTCAGGAGTTCATAAAGTATTCGCCAGAAATCCCTCCGCGAGACAGGATCCACGCCGTTAGTCGGCTCATCAAGAAAAAGTACTTTAGGCGTGTGTATGAGGGCGCAGGCAAGGCCGAGCTTTTGCTTCATGCCGCCGGATAGTTTCCCGGCGAGCCTCGCCTTAAACGGCGTAAGGCCGCTAAATCCCAAAAGCTTCTCTATGGCGGCCGGTCTTTCCTTGGGCGGGATACAGAATATGTCGGCGTAAAAATTGATATTCTCGAGGACTGTCATGTCCTCGTAAAGGCCGAAACGCTGCGACATGTAGGCGATATTGTCTTTAAGGACTTCGTTTTCTTTGACTATGTGTTTTCCGTAAACCCACCCTTCGCCGCCAGTCGGGTCAAGGATGCCCGTAAGAAGCCGCATGGTGGTGCTTTTTCCGGCGCCGTCCGGGCCGACGAGTCCGAATATCTCGCCTTCTTCCACTTCCAGGTTTAGACTGTTTACAGCTGTGAGGTCGCCGAATTTTCTTGTAAGGTTTACGGCTTTTATGGAAGGCATTTTACTCCAGAATAATATAGCCGTCGGCGGGCATTCCGGGCTTGAGGTCAAGGCTCGAGTTATCAACGCGTACTTTTACCCTGTAGACATACTTCACCCTCTCTTCGGTGGTCTGGATATATTTCGGCGTAAACTCCGCTTGTTGCGATATGAAGGAAACCCACCCGTCATATTTTTTGAAGGGATAGCTGTCGGTCTTTACAAACGCCTTTTGATTGTATTTCACCTTTCCAAGATCCGATTCGTTAATATAGGCGGTGACCCATATATTGCTTAAGTCAACTACGGTTACGACCGGCTGCCCTAACTGAACAACTTCCCCGGGAAGAGAACTTTTTACAATGACATATCCGTTAAGCGGTGAAGTAAGGTCTGCCCAGCCGAGCGTTGTCTCGGCCAGCCCTAACGATGCGCGCGCCTTGTCCAGGGTCGCGCTCGTGGTGCCGGCTTTTGTTTTGGCGACGTCCCTGTCCTGTTCGGAAATTGCCCCTTGTTCAAATAGATTCTCCGCCCTCACGTAATCGAGCTGATCGAGTTCCAGCTGACGTTCGGCTCTCACGAGCGCCGCCAGCGCTTCGTTTCTCTTTTCCGTGAGATCGTCTTTGTTGAGCCTCGCGACTATCTGTCCTACTTCCAAAAGACATCCCTCGTCGGTCAGGAGCTCGTCCATTCTCCCTTCTACCCTGAATGAAACCCGAACGTCATCTCCTTCGATAACGCCAGAAACTTTTATGAGCTTACGCCATTTTTCTTTTTCGTACAACGAAAAGGCCGAAAATATCACAAAAATAACAACCACCCAGAAGACTATTCTTATCGCGAATTTCGGGTCGTTTCCGAGCCTGTGAACAAAAGATTTGGCTTTTGCGGAAATTTTTGAAGCGATTTTTCCTTTTATTTTCGGCGCATCTTTGTTTCCCATTTATTCCTCCTTGAAAAATTCCCTGCCCATTACCCTGTCAAGATTGGCTTTGGCCATTATATAATCGTACCTGGCTTCGGCGAGTGACTGTTCGATCTGGGCAAGCGCCACCTGAGCGTCCAAAACATCAAGATTTATGCCCACGCCTGTATTATAACGCACTTCCGAAAGGCGCAGGGCCTCTTTGGCCTCGACGATACTGTCTTTTTGCGCGATGATGATCGACTGGGAGTCCTCAAGATCTATGCAGGCCTTCCTTACGTCCACGGCTATCTGGTCCACATAATCCTCTTTGTCAAGCTTGGCGTAAGCGTATCGCGCCCGCGCCACGTCAATTCTCGCCGGCGTAGACAAACCGTCAAAAATAGGAATTTTCACTTTAAAGCCGATACTCCAGTTATCGTGCCTTTCGTTTACCATGTCGGCGACATTGTTGGACCGGGCGTAATACTCGAAATTGCCGGTCGCCTGCGGAATGCCGCTGGACTTGGCGAACTCAATACCCCATTTCTCGATATCAACGCCTAATGATTTCAATTTCATCTCGGGCCTTCGCTCATACGCCTCGGTCAAAAACATCTCTTCTTTTATTTCTATTTGCTTGTGATAAAGCTCTCCTTTTATGTTAACATCTTCCCGCATGTCTACCCCGAGCAACTTCTTGAATTCTTCCTTTATGATCCTTATGGAATTTTCCGCGTCAATAAGCTCGGGCATGAGGCGCGATACCTGGACCTTTGACTGCAGGACATCGAACCTTGAGGCCGTTCCCTGTTTGTATTTCGCGAGGACCTCCTCGTAGTGGGCTTCAGCCTGTCCTACGAGATCCCGCGCGATACGCCGCGTCTCGTAAGCAAGAAGAAGCCCGTAAAAAAGCCTTTGTGTATCAAATTCCACCTCGAGCACCGTAGCCCGGCACGTTTCTTTCTGGGATTGAAATTTAAGGTCCGCCTCTTTAAAATTCGCGATGTGCGCGCCGCCTTTAAATAGATCCTGCGCCACGGTTATGCTCAGCGTGTTATCGCTTTCATACCCCTGGAAAATTCGCGAGTCTTTTCTTGAAGTCCCGGTGTCAGTGGATGAAAGCACCGCGTCATAGTAATCGAACTTATAATTTAAATCCGCTTTCGGCAGGAAATTACTTATAGCGTATAGTTTATCGGCGTAGGACTTTTGTATTTCGGTCTTTTGCATCTGGATTGACTTGTTGCTCTGAATGGCTATCTGGATGGCGGTTTCTATGGAGAGGCCCGACTTATTATTTTCGGATATCTCGGCGTATGAAGAAGAGTAAGATATGAAGACTACTATAAGAAAAGATATTAATTTTCTTTTAACCACTATTTATACCTATACTTCCTCGCCTTGCATTTATAGTATAGCTAACGATAGCTAAAAAATCAAAGAATTATTAGCAACAGCCGCCGCCTTTTATCCTCTTGATAATACCGCCAACGATAAAACAGGCGATACCAAAAAACACAAGCGCGTTGTCTAATTTAGGTACAAGGTCAAATGCCGAAGCCAGAAGTAAAAGTATTCCCGCTCCGAATAAAATCGTGGTGGCGGCGTTTGCTGATTTAACTTCCATAAAGTTCTCCTTTTTTTATTAAGCCTGATCGCTCCCAAAAATCAGTTCTTGGGCTCAAATACCCAGTCGGAATCAGAATCATCCCCTGCCATCTCTTCTAAAGTATCTTCTTCCCCGCCGTCAAAGCCCTCGTCTTCTTCTTCCTTCCACTCCTCTTCTCTGTCCGCCTGGCTCTCCTCTTCTTCGGTAGGCTCGCCCAGGTCGATAGTCTTAACGCTACCGTCCTTTTCCCTTATATCCATGGTGTCCTCGAGAACGCCTCCGTCGTTTGCGCGGCGTGCCGTAACATTCGAAGCGACGAGAAATAAAAGAACTATGGCAAGCGTGATGATGACAAATTTTTTCATTTTACCTCCTTGCAAAAAACGCCTCAAGTTTGAGCTTGAGGCGTTTTGTTTGAAATCGTATTTTTTATCTTTCTATTTTTGTGACTTTCGCTCCCTCAAGCGTGAGGTTGTACATGAGGCCTTTTTTATCAAGCGCAAACGCCACTATCGGCTTATTGGTTTTTGACGTATCTATCGAACCGTCCGCTCCCAATGTTATCACCGCAACCGACGCATCCGCCCCAATTTTCCATCCCTTGCTTTTAAGGAACTGGTCGAGAGGCGCCTGGTCCATGAAAGCTATGATTATCGTCTTTTTCTGACCGCCGAGCTGAAAACCTATCGACGCGGCTGCTGTGCTGTAATAACCGGATGTTTTACCACCGATCAGTAGCGCGCCTTCCCCGTATTCTCCGCCTATGCCTATGCCTCCTTTAAAAACCGCCGGAAACACAAGCATGCCTTTGGCCTTTTTTATAACCTCCGGCCCGCCTTTAATGTCTTCGAGCATTTTAATCGATCTCTCTACGCCTTTGTCGATATTTTCCGCTGTCACGGCCAATGTCTGACTAATCGCAACGACACTGACAAAACAAAGCGCAATCAAAACTATAAGAGCTTTTTGCCGCATGCCTTACCTCCTTTTTTGTAAAGTATACCGTAAAAACCGGACTTTGCCAAGTGCTTTCGCTACCGGCGACACAGTCCATTTATCGAAGTCGGACTTCGATAAATTCTTAATTATACCTCTAAAACAAACACGCCTCAAGGAAAACTTGGGGTGGGTTCGGGATTTCTGACGGCCAAAAATAATAGCGCCTTTGCGCAAATGCTTTATAATGCCTATCGTTTGCTCCAGATGCGCAGGTTAAGATTGAGGTCCTCCACGATACCTATGGCGAGCTCAAGGTCCTCATAGTATTCCAGAACGGGCTTAAAATCCAATAGCGTCTGGAATATCCGCGGCTCAAAGAGGTCTTTCGAATATGAGATCGCAATAAATATTTTTGACCCCACGAAGGAAATATGCAGGACTTTGTTACTCTTGTTTTTAAAATCTACGATTCTTTTCATGAGGCTGGTGGAAAGGATGTACCTGGCCTCGACCTGGTCATCGCCGTAAACCACGAAGAGCTTCTCGAACTCCGGGTCTTCCAGTTTTATGAGTTCGCCGCGCCCCTTATTTAGGGATTGCAACATCGAACCGAACTCGCCTAAAAGCCATTCCGTCGCATCGGGCAGGATAAATGTTTTCCCTGAAAAACTCTTATTGAAATCCGCTATGAAAAAAAGCCCTTTAAATATGGTGTGATAATTCGTTCGGCCCTTACTGTCCCTTGTCACGTATTCAGCGTGGATTTCCGAGAACTCCAGCCCGGTCGAGTCGATCGTTCCGGTAACACGGTCATCTCCCTTATATCGGTCCGGTTTTTTTCTGAATATCCCGCAGTTTATAAAATCCACCTGAGAGACATAGTTCTCTTTCTCGTAATTAAGATTGGCGGCGATAAAACCTACGATCCTATGGATAATCTTTGATTTGAAATCCGAGACATAGTTTCTGGTAAGCGCTTTTAATACGAATAGCCAGAGGGCGACAGAGCCGAAGATGGCAAAGAGATAAAATCTAACGTCATTATTTACCGTAAAAGTATAATAGAGCACGGACGAAACCGCGAAAACCAAGGCGATGAGCGCTCCTATGAGGACGAGCTTTCCGGCGATTTTCTTTCTCGCCTCTTCGAGGACATTAAGATCGGGTGCCAATTCGCTATCGTAAAATCGTCTTAAATCTTCCGTGGTTTTCGCCATGTTTTCTTATGCAATTCGGCGGGCTAACCTTTAAAGAGCTTCCCCGCGTTAACGTTCTCGCGTTCTTTTCCGCTTATCTCAAAAAGCGTTTTACTTTTGTATCCCATCACGGATGCCACTACGTTTGTCGGGAACATCTCTATTGCGTTATTGTAATCGGTTACGGCCGCGTTGTATGCGCGCCTCGCCGCCGATATCTGTTCCTCGATTTCGTTAAGAGAGGCCTGGAGCTGCAGAAAATTCTCGTTGGCCTTGAGGTTCGGATAATTTTCGACCGCGACCATTATCCCGCCCAGCGCCTTCGATATCTTATTGTCAATCTGGACTTTGTCGTCATCGGAGATGCCGCCGGAAAGGGCCTTGGCCCGCATTTCGGTTATTTCCGTAAGAGTTCCCCTTTCGTGCTCCATGTAATTTTTCACCGTTGAAATAAGGTTGGGGATGAGATCATACCTTTTCTTGAGCAGGGCGTCTATGCTCGCGAACACATTGTTAACCTGATTTTTCTTTCCTACGAGGGCATTATAAAGAAAAACAGGGATAAGGATAACTATTACAAGAACAATAATCGGTATTAACATTTTGCCACCTCCTTGGTTTTTTCATTCATATCGCAATCAAATTATACCCCCAAAACAAACACGTCTCAAGGTAAACTTTCACCATCTGCACGCCGCGCCGGCGTAAATGGCTGATTCTCGGTTTGACTTAAGGGCGCGGATAAAGGCCTCGCCGTCGCCTTTCAGGATTTTATGGGATAGCTTTACGTCTATACCTATATCTTTGTTTTCGATGTCGTTTTTAAGCTTAAACAACACCGTGTCTTTACCTGTAAGCCTTGCCTCCGCTCCGAAAACTATTTCATGCATTTTTTTGTTTTCGTATTCTATCTCGAATATCAACCCTACGTTCTTTTTTACTCTCCACGTGCCGAATAGAGTGATAGTTCGCTTTGCTGGTCTTGCCTTACCGGTCAGTCCTATCCCTACTTCATATTTTATATAGTTTCCCTGAAAAATGCCGCCGCCGGCTTTAAAGTGAAACGCGGAATCGTCATCTTTGCTTAATATATAGGATATGCGAAGCTTCTCTTTTATATCCCAATAGCCTTTGAATGCCAGCGTATGCGTTTTCCTCTTTTTTCTTATAAGCCGGGCCTTCTCATATTGATAAACAACCTGGTGATTTTTGTTAATTTCCCACACGCCGTTAAAGGTTAAAATATCATGGCTGCCTTTTTCCTTCCTGACACGAAAGGATAAGCGGTTATGTTCGTCTACCTTCCACGAACCACCGAGATTCAAGATATACGTTGATTTTGTATTTTCTTTTGTAGTTGTGGTAACGGCAAAAAGGAGGGAATTTTTATTTACGTCTAATATCTCGCCCTGCAGCGTTATCTCGTCTCCGAATGTCTCGCGGCCCCATTTATCCAATATAAGGCGTAAATCGTGGGTATCGGTTAAGGACCACTTGCCTCGTAGCTTTACCTGGTGTGGAACCTGCCCCGTACCTGAGGCACGAAGTGCCGGATGGTACGGGGTGTTCTCCTTATCATCAAGCGGCGCCTTTATGTGGTAGGACAGCTCGTTATTTTTATCCGCTTTAAACCTGCCGTCCAGGACCTTCCGAAACTTGAGTAGGTCGCTTTTCTTGCCGGATCTGAGCACGAGCCTATTATGCGGATCGAGTTCGTAGCGTACCTTTTGCATTTATTTTTATACCTTTACCCCGCAATCTTGTCAAATTCTTCTACGCTGATAGCGGGCAAGGTGGTAAATCCTATACCGGTCAATTTTGCAAGCGCAACTGAAGCTTTCATTGCTTTGGCGACATCCTGAAAATCCGCCATTATCGCCAGGTCGTAACGGCCCATCAATGCATAGATTGAATCAACTTTACCGCCGGATTTCTCTATGACCTCCACTCCCTTTTCAGTGCGGTCCGATGATATGCCCTTCGTTGCTTCAATCGAGTACTTCCCTAGCATTAAAAATTTTGCCATTTTTTTTCACCTCCTTCAATGAGCACATATGACTAAAGGACGGGGCATTTCGCAAACCCTCGCCTGTCCCCAACTGTAACCCTGGCCTGTCCCCTATAGGCACTTAACCGGAGTATTTAGTTTAGGGGACGCCCCAGAGTTTGATTCTGGGACAGGCCTAAGATCGCCGCCAGGCACGTCCCTTTTACTTTAGATTTTCGATAAAATTCCTTTTCGCCATGATGTATTCCACCCAGGTGAGGTCGCCATCCTGGTAGTTCTGGTTTAGGTTTTTCATACCGGTTACATATTTCGCTGTATTGCCGGCCGGTATGCCAAGGCTCGCAGCCTCTTTTTCCAGACCGCTGTCGTCTATTCCTGTATACATAAGCTTATCCTCGGGGATGTCCTCGGCGCGCAGGAATGGACCCGGTATTTGTGCTACGACGCACAAGATTAATAAAAACACGGCAATCTTTATGTGTTCCTCCTTTTTCCTTTTGGATCTTCGGAAGTTTTTCTTATTATACGCCCAAAACAAAACCGCCTCAAGGTTTATCTTGAGGCGGTTCGAGTTTTGCGAAACAGTCTCCTGTGTGAATCCGAACCGGTGTTATATTCGGCTCCGGCAACGTCTTCGGCTATGGATTACCTGTCCATTGCTAAGAATATTTTTACATTTTTTGCAACAAAATGCACTTTTTGTTGCGTAGCGGAATAGCGGTTTATGTAATCACGCGCTTTTTCCACGATTCGCTTGGCAATATGGGCGATAACATCGTCAGGGATACCGTCGGCGGATTTGGATTGCGGATTAACCCAGCACTGGTCGTTCATGTAATCAATGGCTACGAATTCATTATTCTTTTTATTTATCGCTACCTCGCAGGAAAACCATTCAATGCGCGTAATCCGGGCGATTTCGGTTGTAATCCGTATCATAGGAAGCAGCTTATGCTCGTACACTTCCCGCAGGGTAACCTTACGATATGTGTGGGTATTGTTATTCCACCAGCACGGGGTAATCTCCCCGAATGTATTAAACAGGCGAAACCACGCGGGGTGCCCTTCTATTTCCTTGGGCTCGATGAATTCCTGCACGAGAACGGTATCTCCCATATTTACTTTGCGCGCTTCAACGATCGCCTCGCGCATCGCCTCATAGGTGGTAATTTTCACGCCGCGCTGCCCGTAGCCTAACGCGGGCTTTACGACAATGAGATGGCCCAATTTTTCTTTTTCCTCATCGGTAAACTCCCTTGGCGGCTCGCCGCTTCCTATAATTACCGTAAAAGGCACAGAAATACCGGCCCGCATCAGATCAAAATGGGTTATTGACTTATCCGCCGCTGTCTTCACATCATCAGGGTCAGCCACTATCCTTGTGCCGGCATCTTTGAGGAGATAGTTGAATTTAAGGTAGGGGTCCCCGGAAACAAACGTCTCGGAGGCCATATCGAGGTAAAATTTTAGTTTAAAACTGCCGTTTTTAATCCCGGCGGTGAGGCTATCGAGCGATGTAGCGTCGATAAAAATGAATTTCATGCCGCGCGCGTCGCACTCCGCTCTGAGGCAATTGATAAAAAAATCATTCCCCTTATCTATGGCGGGGAATCCGACGCCGAAATCAAATATCTCCATGGTATTTTTTTAAAGGATGGTCAGGTCAGCATCGCGAGTAAGTCTGAGAGTTTCATTGTCGCAACCGCAACCACTGAATCTGCTCCGCCGTAATAATGATAGATAGTATCCCCGCGAAGAACATGCCCGCACGGAAACACGACATTCGGAACCTGCCCTTCTTTTTCGTAGACTTTTTCCGGTTCCAGGATTGCCTCATTCGTGCGCGCGTGGATAATTACAGGATTTTTAAGATCAAGTAGCGCCGCTCCCAAACGATAATAACGATCCTCGCCAACCCCGTGGTAAAACAATATCCAGCCCGCTTTTGTTTTAATCGGCGGGCCCGCCAGGCCGATTTTAGCGCTGTCCCACATTCCGTACCGTGGGCCCATAATCCGTATGCCCTTCGTCACTTCTTCTGTGGCCGTAATTATAAAGCTGGCGTAATCCACGCATATCTGACTCTGGATTCGGTGAATGATCAGGTACTGGTCATTTATCTTCTCGGGAAAGATACACGCGTCTTTATCGTCAATGCCGGGCGGCGTAATCAGAATGGGTTTCGACCAGTTCCAATTTTTCTTGAGGAAATCATCCACCGAAATTGTCGAAAGCGCCACCTGCGGCGATTCGACGCCGTTGTAGGCGGTGTAGCACATGTATAGCAAATCGCCCAGCCGGACAATCCGCGGATCCTCGCAGCCCGAATTGCCGTCGGGCACTTTTTTTGATTCAAATTCTTCGCGGGGCACGTAGATCGGCTTGGGCAGGCGTTTGTCGACCGTAAGGCCGTCCTTGCTTGAGGCGTAACCCATGGTTGAGGTGTTGTCATCCGACATCGCCCTGTATATGATATGGATTTTACCGTCCAGCTCGATTGCCGCAGGATTAAAAGTCGCTTTTCTTTCCCATGCGTGTTTCGCGATGGGCGCGATAATCGGGTTTTTCTTGTATCTCTTGACGCACTTGCGCTTTGCGGGTGGTTGCATGCTTCGGAGTAAATTTTCCAGTTCCACCTCGGCCACGCACGAGGTAGTATCCGTAGCGCCGTAGAAAATCCAGAGTTTTTTATTCCGGATGAGCGCCCCGGAAGGAAATATTACATTGGGGATCTGCCCGTATTTTTCATAGGTTTCTTCGGGAACCAGTATGGGATGTCTCGTTTTTCCTATGATTTTCGCGGGATTTTTTAAATCCAGAAGCAGGGCCTCTATGCCAAAACTTCTATTCTCGTTCGTGTAATCCTGGATATGGGCGTAAATAAGAAGCCACCCTTTTTTGGTTTTTACCGGAACTGAGCCGACCTCTACATGATCCGAGCTTGTCCGCCTGACACTAAGCACGTGCCTGTCTAAATTCCTGTACCAGTTTCCCCAGTAGACCGAATTCCATATGTCATCTTCCTTGTCGAACTGAGCCAAGGCGATTTTTGCCCTTCGCTTGACGTTGTCTGTATTTACCGTGAGTATGGCTGTCATTTTGCCGTTAATCTTTGAGGGAAATAGGGCCATCGCTTTAGCGTTGAACGGCGTGACAAGATGCTTTTCTTCGATTGTTTTGAAATCCCTGGTTATGGCGCAGGCTACTTTAATGCCTTCGTGCGTGAAGGGAAAGACGGACAAGGCCGTATAAAAAATATAATACTTGCCATTTAGCTCGGTGATGCGGGGATCTTCGCAACCATACTGCTCCCATTCAAGTTCGGGTTTTATAAGCTGGATCCTATTCGTGTAATGAACGCCGTCTTTGCTTGACGCGTACCCGATCGAGGAAAGGCGCAGTTTCTGCGCCGGTATCAAATAAGCTTCGGACATAGCCCTATATACACAGTGAATAGTTTTGGGATCTTTTCTGCTGACAACAGGAGACCAGTTGAAAGTGGCGAAGGTTTCCCAGGGGTTTTCCTGGACCGGAACGAGTATCGGGTTACCGGCTGACCGTTTAACGCTAAACATCTATTTTATGAAGTAGTCTCTCTTTGTTTTTATCACAAATAAGCAACCTTTTTTAACTGATAGCTGACGCGCTTATCTTTTTTGACGCCCTTTATAAATTGATCCAGTTGGGCTGTCGCGCAGCAGGTCACTCGGTCGCCGCCCCCGTAATAGACAAAAAGCTCATTTTTCAGCACCACGGCTCCGCACGGGTAAACTACGCCGGGTTTTCCCTCGTTTTCGTAATGCTCCTCGGGCTCAAGTATGGGATTGCTTGTCCTAAAAAGAACCTTTGAGGGATCCTCCAGGGCCAGTATCATCGCGCCTACCTTGTAACGGCCGTCATCTCTGTCATCGATTGCGTGATAGATAACAAGCCATCCCGTGTCGGTTTTTATGGGTGTCGCCCCCACGCTTATTTTCCTCGAGTCCCACATGCCGGGTCGGGTGGTAATTCTATGTTTTCCCTCGAGCCACCTGCCATCGTCAAATTTGAGATCGTCCTTGTAATCGATTAAAATGTGCGGGAAAACCCTGTGAAAAATAACATATTTGCCTTTTATTTTCTCCGGCAATAAGCAACCGCTTTTGTTAATAACGTCTGGCCTGGAGATAAGAATCGGTTCTTCCCAGTTCCATTTTTTATTATGAAAATCATCGTGCTCTATCGAACTCAAAGCAATCCTGGGATGAGAATAACCGTTATAGGCTACATATGTTAAGTAAATTTTGCCTTCCATAGCCGTGAGTTTCGGGTCCTCGCAACCGCCCCATCCGCAGCCGGATTTATAAAGGTCCGTAATCTGCGTGGGCTTTGTGCGTACCCCTTCAAAATCCTTGCGGGGTATGTAGGCCGGCTCGGAAGGAGTTTTCTCAAAATGGAAACCGTCTTTAGAGGACGCGTAGCCAAAGCAGGATATTCCGCCCCTTCCCACGGCCCTATAAAGCAAATGAACTTTACCGTTATCATACAGCGCGGCCGGATTAAAAGTGGCTTCTGATTCCCACTCGTTGGTCGCGTCAGGAACGATGATAGGATTTTTGTAGAATCTTTTAAGGCTGGCGAAGGCTTTCTTGGCCCTGACGGAAGGGAACGGCTGAGGGAAATTAACCGTAAAAACTTCGCCTTTTTTC
>JADHYL010000022.1 GCA_016782495.1 Candidatus Omnitrophota bacterium | reverse complement strand
TCCAGAAAGCCGAGAAGGCAAGGGATAAAAAACCCATAAAGACGTGGGCCAGGCGTTCAGACATACCGCCTGATTTTGTGGGTGTCACATTCATGGTTTATAACGGGAAAAAATTCATACCGGTCTTCGTTACGGAAAACATGGTCGGGCATAAGCTTGGGGAGTTCGCTCCGACGAGGCTATTTAAAAGACACGGCGCCGCGACCGAAGTTTCATTGGAGAAAACATAAAACACAGATGAGCGCAGATTTGAAACAGATAAACACAGATAGGGAATACTAAGCATGGTAACGAGGGCTTTGCAGAAATATTTGAAGATTTCGTCGAAGAAGCTTGCCATAGTAGCAAGGATGGTGCGGGGAAAGAAGGTTAACGAGGCGCTTTTTATTCTGGTAAACATGAACAAGAAGGGCGCCGGCATGTTGAAATGCGCCGTTGAATCGGCTCTTAATAATGCAAAAAAAATTCCGGAGAAGAAATTCGGCGAGGAGAATCTGTACATATCAAAAGTCACCGTTAATATGGGGCCCGCGTTAAAACGTTTCAGGTCCATGTCGATGGGGAGAGCCGGCCTTGTACTAAAAAGAACCTCCCACGTGCTGGTAGAGCTTGACGCGACCGAGACTGCGGCAAAGTCGCCCCAGCCGGAGAAGGCGAAGGCAACGAAAAATTTCGCAAAATCGAGGAAAAAATAATGGGACAAAAAGTTCATCCGTACGGCTTTAGGTTAGGGATAATAAAAAATTGGAAGTCGCTCTGGTTCGCTAAAAAGTACACTTTTCATAATTTGCTTATAGAGGATCAGAAAATAAAAAAATACGTGAAGACAAAACTTGCGGCCGCTGCCATTTCAAGCATAGAGATAGAGAGGACGGGCGAGCGCATACGAATTATCATACACACGGCCAGGCCCGGCGTTATTATAGGGCGCAGGGGCGCGGAAATAGAAGCATTGAAAGAGGATTTGCAATCCATGGTCGGCGAGAAGCAGGTCTTTATTGATATAAAGGAGATAAAACAGGCTGCCCTCGAGGCTCAGCTTATAGCGGAGAATATAGCATTTCAGCTCGAGAAAAGGATTCCGTTTAGAAGAGCAATGAAAAAATCTCTCCAGCTAGCCAGAGATGCCGGGTGCGAAGGCCTTAAAATAAAAATAGGCGGAAGGCTCGGCGGCTCGGAGATCGCAAGGAACGAAACCTTGAGGTACGGAAAGCTCCCGCTTCAGACCTTGAGAGCGGACATAGATTACGGTTTTACGGAAGCCCATACGACATATGGTCTTATCGGCGTCAAGGTATGGGTTTATAAAGGCGAGAAGTTCGGAATGGAAAGGGAAGAAAATCATGGCGCTAATGCCAAAACGCGTAAAGTACAGAAAGGCCCAACGGGGTAGAAGAAAAGGCACGAGCTTCAAATGTGCCGAACTTAGCTTCGGAGAATGCGGCCTAAAAGCCATGGAAAACGGGTGGATCAGAGATAGGCAGATCGAAGCTGCGCGCGTGGCTCTTATGCGACACACCAGGAGAGGCGGCAAGGTCTGGATAAGGCTATTTCCCGATAAGCCGGTGACTAAAAAACCGGCCGAAACAAGGATGGGCAAAGGTAAAGGCGCCCCGGAGCACTGGGTATCCGTTGTCAGAAAAGGGAGAATACTTTTTGAGATGGACGGCATACCCATTGATCTGGCGAAGGATTCCATGCGCCTGGCCGCAAACAAATTACCCATAAGGACAAGGTTCGTTGTTAGGGGGCACTAATATGGCGTTAAGAGCGAGCGAAATAAGAAACATGACCGAAGCGGAGATAAGCATAAAGCTGGTTTCGCTAAAGGAAGAGCTTTTCAAACTCAGGTTTGAGCAAAAGACCGGGCGGGTAGAGAAACCTCACCGCATAAGCGTGGCAAGAAAAGATATAGCGAGGCTTCTTACGATTTTAAAGGAGAAAGAGAATGCAAAAGGGTGAAAAGACTTTTTTTAGAGGCAAGGAACTAACCGGCATCGTTGTGAGCGATAAGATGGATAAAACCATAATAGTCGAGGTAAGCCGCCTGACGACGCACCCCGTCTTTAAAAAACGCATTAGAAAATTCAACAAGTTTAAAGCGCACGACGAGAAAAATTCCGCAAAATTGGGCGATGGGGTAAAAATAAGAGAATCAAAGCCGCTTTCAAGGGATAAGCGCTGGGTTCTCATAGAAATCATTAAAAAAGCCGACAGGATCCTGACATGATTATAATGCGCACCATTTTAGACGTAGCCGACAACACCGGCGCCAAGAGGGCGTCGTTAATAGGCGTTCTAAAGAGATCCGGAAAAAGCTACGCTGAGATAGGGGATATTGTTACGTGCAACATAAAGGAGTCCACGCCGGACGCAATCGTAAAAAAAGGCGAGGTCGCCAAAGGGGTTATTGTGAGGTGCACGTTCCCGATTAGAAGGCCGGACGGCTCGTATCTGAAGTTTGACAGAAATGCGGTAGTCATAATAGATGCGCAGGGAAATCCTAAGGGGACCAGGATTTTCGGACCGGTCGCCAGAGAGCTAAGAGAGAGGAAATTTTTAAAAATCGCGTCCCTCGCTCCGGAGGTTATCTGATGGCGAAGCTAAGGAAAAACGACACCGTCGTTGTTCTCGCGGGCAGGGATCGCGGCAAAACAGGTAAAATACTGGCCATGTTACCGGCCGGAAAAAGGGCGCTCGTGGAAGGCGTTAACTTTGTCAAAAAGCACGCAAGGCGCACCAGGGACGACCAGCAGGGAGGGATAATCCAGAAAGAAGCCCCTATTCATGTTTCAAATCTAGCGATTTTCTGTAAAGGATGCAACCGCCCCACAAAAATCGGCATCGATGTCCTCAAAGATGGCGCAAAAACGCGTTTTTGCAAGAAATGTAAAGAGGTATTTTAAATCATGACTCCAAGGCTATTAGAACGGTACAAAAAGGAAATCACACCGAAGATGATGGAGAAATTCGGCTTTAAAAATACGCTGCAGGTACCCAGGCTTAAAAAAATAGTCATAAATGTCGGCTTGGGCGAAGCCGCGCAGGACAAGAAACTTATTGACGGCGTTATTAAGGAAATTGCGACGATTGCCGGACAGATGCCGACCGCCACAACAGCGAAAAAAGCCATAGCGGGTTTTAAGATACGAAAGGGCTCAAGTGTCGGCTGCAGGGTAACGTTAAGGCGCTCCCGGATGTATGAATTTCTGGACAGGCTCATAAATGTCGCCTTGCCAAGGATCAGGGACTTCAGGGGCGTAAGCGCTGACTCCTTTGACGGAGGCGGGAATTATTCTTTAGGAATAACCGAGCAGGGTATTTTTCCCGAAATCGATGTAGATAAAATAGGAATGGTTCACGGAATGGATATTACGATTGTTATAACGGCAAAAAACAAAGACGAAAGCTTTGAACTTTTAAAGTTTTTCGGAATGCCGTTTAAGAGGTGAATTAGTGGCAAAAACTTCGTTAGTGCAGAAAGCGAAAAGAACCCCGAGGTTTAAGGTAAGGAAGTATTACCGTTGCGAACTTTGCGGCAGGAGACGCGGCTATATGAGGCGATTTAAGCTATGCAGGATATGTTTCAGAGAACTCGCCTTGAGGGGGGAAATTCCCGGCGTAGTAAAGGCAAGCTGGTAGAATAAAACAGATTAATGATAAACTCTAAACTCGAAACACTAAACTCTAAACAAACCCAAAATCCAAAAGTCAAAACCCAAAATATAAGGTCGAACAGTTGGATTTAGAGTTTTAACGTTGTTTAGTGTTCAGAGTTTTGGATTTTGAGTTTTGACTTTATTTAGGATTTAGAGTTTAGGGTTTAGATATTTTAAGGAGGGAGGATAGAATAGATGCCTGTAACTGATACAATAGCGGATATGCTGACAGTTATTAGAAACGGTGTCATGGCCCATAAAGAATCCGTGGAGGTTAAGCGCTCAAAGGTCAGCGAGAACATTTTAAAGATTCTAAAAAAAGAGGATTTTATAGCGAACTATAAAGCCATCGACGATAAGAGGCAGGGGATCCTCAAGGCGTACCTTAGATACGAAAAAGATAAAACCCCTGCAATTGCCGGACTCAAAAGAATTTCTAAACCCGGCAGGCGGGTTTATGTGAACAATAAAGAAATAAAAGAGGTTTACGGCGGATTAGGCGTAGCGCTCATTTCCACTTCAAAGGGTGTTATGACAGACAGGGAAGCGAAAGAGAAGAAATTGGGCGGGGAACTGATCTGCGAGGTTTGGTAGGTGTAATATGTCGCGCGTAGGCAAAAAACCGATCGAGATCCCGAAGGGCGTTAAAATCGCCGTTAAGGATAATTTTATTCTGGTTGAGGGGCCTAAAGGAAAATTAGAGCATAAGATTCCGAGTCCTTTAAAGGTCTCGGTTAAAGACGATAAAGTACTCGTCGAACGATCGCAGAAGACAGCCATGGAAAGCTCCCTTCAGGGATTAACCAGGGCCATTGTAACTAACTTGATCAAAGGAGTTACGGAGGGATACAAGAAGGAATTGGAGATTAGGGGGGTCGGTTTTAAGGCGCAGGTCGCGGGTAATATATTGCAGCTATTGCTCGGATTCTCGCATCAGGTGCGACACCAGATACCCGAAGGGGTAACCATAACCGCGCCGAAGCCGACGCAAATAATTATTACAGGCATAGATAAAGTCAAGGTGGGGGAGGTTGCGGCCGAGATAAGAGAATACTTCAAACCCGAACCCTACACGGGCAAGGGTATAAGGTATGTTGGCGAATACGTAAGGCATAAAGCCGGAAAGACCGTGGTAAAGTGATGAAGCTGAAAGGAAGAAAAAGAAGGCATAAAATTATCAGAAAGAAAATTATCGGCACAAAAGAGAAGCCGAGGCTATATGTTTTTCGCAGCAATAAAAATCTGTACGCCCAGCTCATCGACGACATTAGCGCTAACACTTTATTTTCTCTCTCGACAAGCGCGCCGGGGGTAAAGAAAACGATAGCTTATGGCGGCAACAAGAAAGCCGCGGAGGGCCTGGGCGCGGAATTCGCAAAAAAAGCAAAAGAAAAAGGGTTTGGCAGGGTAGTGTTTGACAGGGGTGGATACCTCTATCACGGCCGCATAAAAATGTTCGCAGATTCGGCCAGGAAAAACGGACTGATTTTTTAGCAAAGTAAAGTTGGTGAAAAAATGGTTACAGGAGAAAAAAAGAGTTTTAAAAGAGGAAGGACCCCAGGCGGCAGAAGAGAGCCGGGGTCGACCGAAGAAACCTTAATCGAGAAGGTTGTCAGCATTAAAAGGGTCGCAAAGGTCGTCAAGGGCGGAAGAAGGTTTTCTTTTAACGTTCTCGTCGTAGTCGGTAACGGAAAAGGTATGGCCGGAATAGGATTCGGGAAAGCAAACGAGATTTCCGCGGCCATAACCAAGGCCTTGGGCAACGCAAAAAAATCCTTTGCCCCCATACAGATGAAGGGGACTACCATACCTCACGAGATTATAGGCCGTTTTAAGGCCGGGAGAGTCCTTTTGAAACCAGCCGGGCCCGGAACAGGGGTCATAGCCGGCGGCTCTGTGCGCGCCCTCTGCGAGGTATTCGGCATAAGGGATATCTTAACGAAGTGCCTCGGTTCGCGCAATCCTATAAATACAGTTAAGGCTACATACGTGGGTTTGTCGAAACTAAGGCTTTACAGAAAACGTAGTTCGGAATAAGAAAGAACAAGGCCACACGTTTACCCTCCTTCGCCGAGGCTACGGAGGCGAGGCGTGTGGGGAATGCGCAATGAAACTAGAAAACATACGTAGCCCTAAAGGGGCAAACAGAAAATCGAAAAGAGTAGGCAGGGGCTCCGGCTCAGGCCACGGAAAAACATCGGGCCGCGGAATGAAGGGCGCTAAATCGCGATCTGGCTATTCCCGCCGTTTCGGTTTTGAAGGCGGGCAAATGCCCTTAGCGAGAAGAATACCCAAGCGCGGGTTTATTCAAACGGATAGAAACGTATATCAAATTGTAAACGTCGAAAAATTAAACCATTTTAAAAAAGATTCATCCGTCGATAAGATGGCCTTGAAAAATGCAGGTTTCATAAAAAAAGAGACTTTGCCGGTAAAAATTCTCGGCGAAGGCAAGATTTCAAAGCCTTTAACTATTTCGGTAGAGGCCTTTTCAGAAAGCGCTAAGAAAAAAATTATTGAAGCAGGCGGTAGGGTAGATATTACAAGGACGAAGGACGAAAGACGAAAGACGAAAGACGTAGGACCCTCCTACGCCTGACAGGAAGAACTTCCTGGGGGTAGGCTTCGGAGGGCAAGCGAAGGACGATTAGAATGCTAGGGACATTTGCGAATTTATTTAAGATTCCGGATTTAAAGAGGAAGATTCTTATAACAGCCGCTTTGATCGCTGTTTACCGCATAGGGGCTTTTATTCCGACACCAGGCATAGACGGCGCCAAGCTTGCGCAGTTCTTTGAGAACATGGCGAGAAACCAGGGTGGAACGCTTTTTGGCATGATAAACATGTTTTCCGGAGGCGCAATTCAGAGATTAACTATTTTTGCGTTGGGGATAATGCCCTATATATCGGCTTCTATAATACTGCAGCTTTTGACCGCGGTAATACCTTCTCTGGAAAGGTTGTCTCGTGAGGGCGAGGAAGGCCGGAAAAAAATTATGCAATATACCAGGTATGGCACTGTCGTCTTGGCCGTTATACAGTCATTTTTTATAGCGCTCTGGCTGGAAAATCCCGCGAGATTTCAGAACATGCAAATCGTGCAATTTCCCGGTTTGTCGTTCAGGATTTTAACTGTAATCACGCTTACCAGTGGCACGGCTTTTATAATGTGGCTCGGCGAGCAAATCCAGGAGCATGGCATAGGAAACGGCATATCTCTTATCATAACAGCCGGAATCGTATCGCGTCTACCCACAGCCATATATCAGCTGGTGCAACTTGTGAATCCGGCGTCTCGGGAAACCTCGCAGATAGATCCTTTTACGCTCATCTTGATGGCATTCATGCTCATTGGCGTGGTTGTGGCTGTTGTGGCCATTACGCAAGGGCAGAGGAAGATACCGATTCAATACGCCAAAAGGGTAATCGGCAGAAAAATTTACGGCGGTCAGAGTACTTATATACCCCTTCGCGTAAACCAGGCAGGGGTTATTCCTATTATTTTTGCCCAAAGTATAATCCTTTTCCCGGCGACCATTGCCGGGTTAATACCAAGTCAGGCGGTGCAGAATATAGCGGGGATACTTACGCGGGAAACGCTTGTCTATAACACAGTTTATTCGCTTTTAATTATTTTCTTCTGCTATTTTTATACGGCGATAACCTTTAACCCCATTGATATTTCGAATAATATGAAAAGGTTCGGAGGGTTTGTCCCCGGCATAAGGCCCGGCAAGCAAACAGCAGAGTATCTGGATTTTATCATGACGCGCATAACGCTTCCGGGAGCAATCTTTTTGGCTATAATAGCGGTTTTGCCCAGCATAGTTTCGAGAGCGTTAAAAATACCGTATCTGGTGGCAAGTTTCTTCGGTGGAACAGGTCTTTTGATTATCGTCGGAGTTATGCTCGATACGATGCGACAGATAGAATCTCATCTCCTTGTGAGGCATTACGAGGGCTTTATGAAAAAAGGCCGCATCAGGGGAAGGAGATAAGAGTTTTGAATATTGTTCTCTTGGGGCCGCCGGGGGCTGGCAAAGGAACGCAGGCGAAAGTTCTTTCTAAAGTGTACAAGATACCGCACATATCAACCGGGGATATGCTTAGGGATGCTGTGAAAAAAGGAACCGAGACCGGAAAAAGCGCAAAAAGTTTTATGGATAAGGGCGAGCTCGTTCCGGACGAAATTGTCATCGATCTCGTGATAGAAAGGGTTTCCGGGGTCGACGCGGATAAAGGTTTTTTACTCGACGGTTTTCCGCGCAACAAAAAACAGGCGGATAAGTTAAACGAAGCGTTCGCTAAAACCGGAAGAAAATTAGATATTGTCTTATATTTCAGGACATCTAGCGAAGTTTCGATTTCGCGGCTTTCCGGAAGAAGGGTTTGCACCAGGTGCGGGGCTAATTTCCATATAAAAAACATGCCTGCCAAAGTGGAAGGCATTTGCGATTATTGCGACGGTAAATTAATACAGCGGGATGACGACAAAGAAGCTACCGTAAAAAACCG
>JADHYL010000021.1 GCA_016782495.1 Candidatus Omnitrophota bacterium | reverse complement strand
CCCCCTACGATATGCTCCGGACCAGAAAGAATTCGAATTCATAAAAGCGCACAGCTTTGTCATGCCAACCGGCTTTACCGTGCATAATCTCAAAGAGTTTATAATGATTCTGGAAAAAATCACGGTTCATTCTATCTATTTTCACATATTCGAGGCGCGGCTGAGATTGGAAAGGGGAATAAACGACTTCTCTTTCTGGATTGACACTTCGCTCGGGTTTCCGGAACTGGGTAAAGTCATCGCTTCAATGGACCCTTATACCTTTACCCTGGAGGGGTTAAGGAGAAAATTAATAAATGTTGTTCAAAGCCGGTGCGCTAAAACAGATTAAAAAATGAAAATATCAAATTACGAAAGCATAGTAGGAAAAGACATAATCGATGAGCTCCGCCTTATAAGCAAAAAGCTTAAGAAAAAAAAGATCCAGTGCATAAATTCCACGAAAACAGGAGGCGGCGTCGCTGAGATACTATCCAGGCTTATCCCGCTTTTAAACGACCTGGGGATTAACGCCACCTGGGATGTCATAGAGGCTGATCCTGAATATTACAACGTGACAAAAGCCTTCCATAACGCGCTTCACGGGAGACAGGCGAATATCACCCAGAAAATGTTCGATAAATTCCTGGAAACCGGTGATGACATCATAAGCAAAACAAAGATCTACGGGGATATTGTTTTTATCCATGACCCGCAGCCCATCATGCTTATTGACAAAAAAAGTAAAGGCAACAAGTGGATCTGGCGTTGCCACGTGGACGTGTCAAACCCTTATGAAGAGGTATGGGAGTTCCTGAAGAAATTCATAGAAAGTTATGATATTTCTGTTTTTTCAAGTCCCAAGTTTGCGCGGGAACTTTCAATTCCGCAGTTCCAGGTAACCCCGTCAATAGACCCGTTCAGCGAAAAAAATAGGGAGCTTTCCACCGCAGAGATAAAAAGCGTATTAAGAAGATACGGCATAGAAAAGGACAGGCCCATAATAACCCAGGTTTCGCGGTTTGATTATCTGAAAGATCCCGTCGGCGTAATAGAGGCGTACAGGCTCGTCAAGAAGTATATTGATTGCCAGCTTATCCTGGCCGGAAACAGGGCCACGGACGACCCGGAGACAGACGTGGTTTACAACGAAATCATGGAGAAAAAAGGTAGCGACCCGGATATACATGTTCTCTTGATAGAACCCCAAACCAACGACTTTGACGTAAATGCCATTCAGCGGGCCTCAGACGTCATAATTCAAAAATCAATAAGAGAGGGTTTCGCCATAACTGTAACAGAGGCGCTTTGGAAGGCAAAACCCGTTGTCGGCTCTGCCGTTGGAGGCATTCCCCAGCAGATAAGCCATAGATATAGCGGGCTCCTCTGCCACACCATAGGAGGCGCCGCGCTCGAGATAAGGGAGCTACTCAATAACCCCGAATACGGCAAAAAACTTGGACAAAACGGCAAGGAGCACGTAAGACGTAACTTCTTGTCTACACGCCACTTACGTGACTACATGATGCTTTTCCTCTACCTCTATAATCCAGAGGATATTATCTACCTATAAAAATGGTTGCTTTTTTAATACAACGTGGTACAATGACACGCTATAATAAGTAATATCATGGGTTATACAATTACGGAAAAGATACTCCGCGCTCACGCAGGGAAAAAGTCAATAAAGCCGGGAGATTTTATTGACGCGAAGATAGATTTTTGCCTGGGAAATGATATTACGGCGCCCATCGCCATTGAGGAATTTAATAAGTCTGGGGCGAAAAAGGTTTTTGACAAGAGCCGGATAGCGCTAATCCCTGACCATTTTACGCCCGCCAAGGATATGCGAAGCGCTAACAACGCGAAACTTTTAGAGAAATTCTCCGAAAAATATAGCATAGAGCATTATTACGAAGTCGGCAAGATGGGCGTGGAGCACGCGCTTTTACCGGAGCTCGGCCTGGTTCTTCCGGGAAACCTCGTCATAGGAGCCGATTCACACACATGCACTTATGGTGCGTTGGGCTGTTTTTCCACTGGCGTCGGTTCGACGGACCTGGCGGCGGCCTTTATAAAAGGCGAATGCTGGTTTAAAGTCCCCGAGACGATCAAGTTTGTCTATCGCGGAAAGCTAAAGAAGTGGGTAGGCGGAAAAGACCTCATACTTCACACTATAGGCGATATAGGCGTTGACGGAGCACTTTACAAAGCGATGGAATTTTCCGGGGAGGTAATAAAAGCGCTTCCGATGGACGACAGGTTCGCCATGTGCAACATGGCCATAGAGGCCGGAGCGAAAAACGGTATAATTGAACCCGACCATACGACCATAAGATACGTAAAGCAGGCGATAAAGAAAAATAATCCGAAGAGAAAAAACTTTAAGATCTATAAAAGCGATAAGGATGCGACTTACGCGGCCATAAAGGAATACGATGTTTCGAAGATTGAGCCTCAGGTGAGCGTTCCTCATCTTCCGAGTAACGCTAAGCCCGTAAACAAGTTGAAAAATATAAACATAGATCAGGTGGTTATCGGCTCGTGCACGAACGGTAGGATAAGCGATTTAGAAGTAGCCGCAAAGATCATTAAAGGGAACAAGGTAAAGCATGGCACAAGACTGATAGTCATACCCGCCACCCAGGCGGTTTATTTAGAAGCGCTAAGAAAAGGTTACGCCAAGATTTTTATTGAAGCGGGAGGCGTTTTTTCAACGCCGAGCTGCGGGCCGTGCCTTGGGGGGCACCTCGGGATACTCGCGGAAGGCGAAAGGTGCCTGGCGACAACGAACAGGAACTTTGTGGGCCGTATGGGCCATCCCAAAAGCGAAGTGTACCTCGCGTCGCCGGCTGTGGCGGCAGCCAGCGCGATAAAGGGAAGAATCACGCATCCAAAAGAGGTCGTGTGAGATACAAAGGAAGAGCGCATAAGTTCGGGAACGACATAAATACAGACGATATCATTCCGGCGAAATACCTTAATATAAAGGAGCCGCGTGAGCTGGCGAAGCACTGCCTGGAGCACGCGGATAAAAACTTTGCTAAAAAAGTAAAAAAAGGGGATATGATTGTTGGCGGGAAGAATTTCGGGTGCGGTTCGTCAAGAGAACACGCTCCGTTAGCAATTAAGGGTTTAGGTATCTCATGCGTCATAGCGGAAAGCTTTGCCCGGATATTTGCCCGTAACGCGATAAATATAGGACTTCCGATATTCGATTCAAAAGAAGCTGTTGAAAGCATAAAACAAAATGACGCGCTCGAAGTCGATAGCGCAAAAGGCATAATAAGGAATATTTCAAAGAAAAAAGAATATAAAACAGAAGCGTATCCACCGTTCCTTGCGAAGATAATCAAGAAAGGCGGACTGATTAATTATGTCAAGCGATAAAAAATACAAACTAGCCGTAATACCCGGAGACGGAACGGGCCCCGAAGTTGTGAGGGAGGGCCTGAAAGTCCTCGAAGCGGTTTCGAAAAAATGCGATTTCAAATATGATAAGGTAATGTACGATTTCGGCGGGGAAAGGTACAAGAAAACAGGCGAAGTGCTGCCTGATTCCGCGCTCGACGAATTTAGAAAAATGGACGCGATATACCTCGGCGCGGTGGGGCACCCGGATGTAAAGCCCGGGATCCTGGAAAAAGGACTTCTTTTAAAACTCAGATTCAGTCTCGAGCAGTATATTAATTTAAGGCCGGTTAAACTTTATCCCGGCGTCTGGACACCTCTTAAAGATAAAGGCCCGGAAGACATAGATTTTGTTGTTGTCAGGGAAAATAATGAAGGCCTCTATGTCGGCGAAGGCGAGTTCGTAAAAAAAGGCACAAAAGACGAAGTCGCGATCCAGGTTTCGCGGAATACCCGAAAAGGTGTTGAGCGTTGCCTTAGGTACGCGTTCGAATATACAAGAAAAAGGAACAAAGAAAAGAAGCTTACGCTTTGTGGTAAGACGAATGTTCTAACTTATGCCTGGGACTTATGGGAAAGGGTTTTTCACGAAGTCGCAAAAGAATACAAAGACATAAAAACCGATTACGCGCATGTTGACGCCACCTGCATGTGGATGATTAAAAATCCGGAATGGTTTGACGTTATCGTTACCGACAACATGTTCGGCGATATCATAACTGACCTGGGCGCGATGATACAGGGCGGCATGGGAATAGCCGCCGGCGGAAATTTGAACCCTGAAGGCGTTTCCATGTTCGAGCCGATAGGCGGCTCGGCGCCGAAATACACCGGAAAAAATGTTATTAATCCTCTGGCCGCAATTTGCGCCCTTGGCATGCTCTTGGATGAAATCGGCGAAGAGAAAGCGGCCAAGATGGTCGAAAGTTCTGTGATGAAAATAACCACGAAGCTTAAATCGCTCGCAGCCGGAAAAATGGGCTACTCCACAAGCGAAGTGGGGGACTTGGTGGTTAAGAATTTATAGCGAGGCAAACTATGCTAAAGAAAAAAGACAAATACAACGTTGCAATAATGGGCGCGACCGGAGCGGTAGGAGCCGAGTTTCTATCCATTTTAGAGGAAAGGAATTTCCCTATTAAGGAACTCAAGCTTTTAGCTTCTGAGAAATCCAAAGGGAAGAGCCTTAAGTTTAAAAACGAATCCTATCCTGTAGAGATTTTGGGGCACAACTCTTTTAAGGGTGTGGATATTGTTCTTTCAAGCGCGGGCGCTTCAAGAAGCCTTGAGTTCTTGCCGAGCGCGGTTAAAGCAGGCGCGGTATGCGTTGACAATTCCAGCGCTTTCAGGATGGATAAAAGTGTTCCCTTGGTTGTTCCCGAGGTGAATCCGCACGCGATTGAAAAACATAAAGGAATAATTGCCAACCCTAACTGCTCGACCATACAGGCTGTTGTGGCGTTATGGCCGCTGCACCAGGCGGCGAAGATAAAAAGGATAGTTTTTTCAACCTATCAGTCCGTTTCCGGGGCAGGGCAAAAGAAGATCCTGGAGATGGAAAAGCAGGTTGACGAAATAAATAAGCACATGGACAACTGGATAGCAGGCCATCACAACGTGGATAAGTTTCTCATAAAAGAATTTCCGCATCAGATAGCCTTTAATCTAATTCCGCAGATAGACGTGTTTCTTGATAACGCCTATACCAAGGAAGAGATGAAGATGGTCCACGAGACCAGGAAAATCATGGAGGACGACTCCATCAAAATCACCGCAACCTGCATACGCGTGCCGGTATTTTTCGCGCATTCGGAAAGCATAAACATAGAGACCGAAAAAAAATTAAAGCCCGAAGAAGCGAGGAAGATTCTTTCAAAAGCGCCCGGCGTTATCGTCATTGACGACCCCGCCAACCAGAAATATCCCATGCCTCTTGACGGAGAAGGGAAAAACGAAGTATTCGTCGGCCGCATAAGAGAGGACGAGTCTATCCAGAACGGTCTCAATCTTTGGGTCGTAAGCGATAACCTCCGTAAAGGCGCAGCGTTAAACGCGATCCAGATCGCTGAACTTCTTATCAAGCATGCCTAACATATGCGTTACCATAGCTTATGACGGAACGCGCTACGCCGGTTGGCAGATCCAGAAGAACGCGAAGACCATCCAGGGAGAAATTGAAAAAGCCTTACGCAAAATATTGGGCGAAAAGTGTCATTTAATCGGCGCCGGCCGGACAGATTCCGGTGTCCACGCCAGGGCGCAAGTAGCGAATTTCAAGACAAATAAGAAAATCCCCACCGCGAAACTGCAAACAGCTCTCAATGTGCACCTTCCGAAAGATACAAGGATCGTAAGCATTAAAAAAGTCCCTTTAAAATTCCACGCTCAATTTAACGCCAAATCCAAGCTTTATAGATACACAATTCTAAATTCAAGGATTGACGATCCGTTTACCGAGAGATTTTATTTCAAGGTCCCTTATAAGCTGGATCTGGCTTTGATGAAAAAAGAAGCGAAAACTCTCTTGGGAAAGCATGATTTCAAATCCTTCCAGGCTAAATCAGACCGCTCACCTATAAAAAGCACTGTCCGGACGATAAAAAGGCTAAGCATCAAAAAAACAGGCGATTTTATACATATAGACATCGAAGGCAACGGATTTCTCCATAACATGGTCCGAAATATTGTCGGCACCCTCATCGAAATCGGAAGAGGGTACCTCGCGGAAAGCAACATGAAAAAAATCATCGCCTTAAAAGACCGCCGAAAGGCCGGCCCCACCGCGCCCGCAAAAGGACTTGCGCTTGAGAAAATAATATATTAAAATAACAGAATATGACCCGAAAAAGAGAAACCTGGAAATCCCACTGGGGCATGATAATGGCCATGATAGGGACCGCTATCGGCCTCGGCAACATCTGGCGCTTTCCTTATCTCTGCGGTAAGTACGGCGGAGCGACCTTCCTTATACCTTACATGATTCTTCTCTTTGGCGTTGCCCTTTTCGCGATGATGTGCGAATGGGTTCTTGGCCGGCACACTAAAAGGGATCCGCTCGGAGCGTTTGACGCGATAAAATTTCCTTTCGGCCGCGACATAGGCGCGTGGGGCATAGTCGGGCCGTTCTTTTTATATTCCTATTATATAGTCATAACAAGCTGGGTCCTGTTTTTTGTCTTCGCCTCGCTCGAAGGGCTTTATTTCGGAAAAGACACAGGGGCGTATTTTGCTTCGTTTCTCGGCAGTAAGTGGATATTCGTTGTCCACTTTATAGCCGTAACGATTACAAGCGGCATCTTGGCCATGGGCGTTCAAAAAGGCATTGAAAGAGCCTGCAAGATCATGATACCCACCTTATTCGTTCTTTTAATAATCGTTGCGATAAGGAGCGTAACCCTTCCGGGCGCGGCCGAAGGAATTGAGTTTTATATGAGGCCGAGATGGAGCGGGTTACTTAGCGTGGAAACGTGGATCGCTGCTTTGGGGCAGGTGTTTTTTACGTTAAGCCTCGGAATGGGCGCGATGCTTATTTACGGCTCTTATCTTAAGGACGAGTGGGGTATACCCATGAACGCGATAAGTGTGACTCTCGGAAACACCTCAGCAAGCATACTGGCCGGATTTGCGATTTTTCCGGCTGCGTTTGCGCTGGGTTTCGGGGACGTGATCGGAAGCGCCGAGTCTATAGGGCTTACGTTTTTTGTCTTACCGAAAGTTTTTACTGTCATGCCGGGAGGGCATTTATTCGGGGGACTCTTCTTTATTCTTCTGGCATTTGGGGCAATCTCAAGCGCAATAAGTATTCAGGAACCGGCCATAGCGTGGTTAAAAGACGAAGTCGGGTGGACAAGAAAAGAATCGGCCATGTTTACGGGTATAATTCTATGGCTTATGGGGTTACCTTTTGTTTTCAATGGGTTTGTAAAGGGAGGATTGAGTCAAAAATTAGCGCTTCTTTCAAAAATGGATATTATAATCGGACAGCTTGCGATCCCAATATTCGGCATACTGGCCATAATTGCGGTGGGATATTTTATGGGTAACAGGGGGCTTGATGAAATGAACAAAAATGCAAGGGTTAAACTTAGCCACACTTGGGTTAAATTCTGGATAAGGGCCGTTGTGCCCATATTCGTGGGATTGCTTTTTGTGCTTTCGCTCATCAGGATTCTCCAGGATAACAGGATAATACCGACTATCATTCCAGCAGCCAAAGATATAGCATTTACACCTATAGGTATTACACCTACAACAATTTTCATGATTGTGTTCATCAGTCTTATATTCTGGGGCGGTTTCGCGTATACGACGATAAGGGTGCTTACTATCGAAAAGGATAAACGCAGGAGAACAAGCAGTGGACTTCACCATTCTCGCTGATACGAAATTCGGATGGACTTTTATAATAACGGAGATCCTTCTCTTTTACCTCCTCTTCCTCTTCATCCACCGCGTTGTGGAACGAAAACTAAAGAAAAAATAACCCGTCTCGTTTACCCGGCCCCTCCGGCAGGCACAGGGGTTCTCGGCTCATCCTAGGCAAGCTTGCACTGTTGCCTCCGCTTGCCGCTCGAAAATGGAATCCTGCCATTTTCTCGCTCTCCAAAAATTGCTCATTATGCAAAAATGGTTATAACACTGAATTGCAGGATTGTATTCGCAATTTTTGAGAGTTGCTCCGGCAAGCAGTGCAAGCTTGCCATATATTGTCCTCGAACCAGAGTGGCTATGTGCTTTTTTAACGAGAACCTTTCTACCTTTTGTTTTCTTTTTACGCTTCTTTAAAAGTTAGAAGGGCTATGCTTTTACTCAGGCGAATGAGTTCAAACACAAGGCCGTCTATCGAAGTCCTACTTCGAT
>JADHYL010000020.1 GCA_016782495.1 Candidatus Omnitrophota bacterium | reverse complement strand
GCTCGGCGATTTTCCGCATCTGGTTTTCTTTCATCCCGCGGGTCGTAAGGGCGGGCGTTCCCATGCGCAAACCGCTCGTTACGGTCGCGCTCCTTTTATCAAAAGGTATAAGATTTTTATTAACGGTTATTCCTATTGTGTCCAAAAGAGTGCTCGCGTCTTTTCCCGTAATGTTTTTATTCGAAAGGTCTATTAAAAGAAGGTGGTTATCCGTCCCTCCGGATACTATCCTGTAGCCTCTTTTTGAAAGTTCGCCTGAAAGCGCTTTGGCGTTTTTTATGATCTGGTTCTGGTATTTCCTGAAGGAAGGCTCAAGCGCTTCTTTAAAACAGACCGCCTTGGCGGCTATTACGTGCATTAAGGGCCCTCCCTGGATGCCGGGAAAAATCATGGTATCGATTTTTTTCGCAAAACGCTTTTTACAAAGTATCACGCCGGAACGGGGCCCGCGTAACGTCTTATGCGTGGTTGTTGTCACGAATTCCGCGTATTCCACCGGGTTCGGATGGAGTCCCGCGGCCACGAGCCCGGCTATGTGGGCCATGTCCACCATTAGAAACGCGCCTATTTCGTCACAGATTCTTCTGAATTTCTCAAAATCTATTATCCTCGAATACGCGCTTGCGCCCGCCAGTATCAATTTCGGTTTATGGGATTGGGCGAGGCGGCGTATTTCGTCGTAGTCAAGAATTTCTGTTTTTCTGTTTACGCCGTAAGACACGATATTGAAAAATTTGCCGGAAAAATTCAGGGCATGCCCGTGAGTCAGGTGCCCCCCGCATCGAAGATCCATCGCGAGCACCGTATCGCCCACGTTAAGCATGGCAAAATATACGGCCATGTTCGCCTGGGAACCGGAGTGCGGCTGAACATTGACGTGTTCGGCCCCGAAGAGTTTCTTGGCCCTTTCTATGGCGATAGTTTCTACCGCGTCGACAAACTCGCATCCGTTATACCAGCGTTTTTTGGGATACCCCTCGGCGTATTTATTGGTCATAACGCTCGCTTCGGCTTCTATGATCGCCCTTGAAACGAAATTCTCGCTCGCTATAAGTTCCAGCTTTTCGTTTTGCCGTTTCGTTTCCTCAAGTATGGCCTTATAAATTTGAGGATCTGTCCTTCTTAAATGCCTCAATTTTTCCTCTCCAGTTTTCCGATCTGCCTTACCCTTTTGGCGTGCCTTCCGCCCAGGGCCTCCGTTTTAAGCCATACCTCGACGATCTTTCTGGCTTTATCCCGACTTATGTATTTAGCGGCGAGGCTTAGGATATTCGTGTCGTTATGAAGCCTCGATGTCTTGGCCTGGCGGGTTGTGTTGCAAACGCCGGAGCGCACGTTGGGCAGTTTATTCGCGATTATAGCCATGCCTATTCCGGTCTTGCAGATCAGGATACCCCTTTTAAATTTTCCGGAGGAAACGGTTTTTCCGACATTGTAACCTATAGCCGGATAATCACAAGGTTTCTCGCTTTTTGTGCCGAAATCCCTGATTTCGTAGTCTTTTTCGGATAAGTACTTTTTAAGAAACTCTTTTAGTTTAAATCCGCCGTGGTCGCACCCTATGGCGATATTTTTTATTTTTGCATCCATTTCAAAAATCCCTCGATTGAATTTTCTATACGGGCAAAAGTTTTTCTATAAAACTCTACCGGTTTTCCGATCGGATCGTATATAAAAAGATCCTCTCTGTTCTCTTCCGAGGAGAACTCCCTCAAGAGGTAAACCTTGTCTTTCGCTTCCGGAACCATCTCCAGGATTATATTTTTGTGTATCGGTTCCATGACAAGTATTACGTCGGCGTTCTGGACGTGCGCCTTGTTCAACTTCGAAGAAACGTAACCGGACACATCTATACCGCGCTCCTTCATGACCTCTATCGCTTCCGGGGTGGGTCTCAAACCGGGAAAAGCGGCTGTTCCGGAAGAGATAATGGCGTCATCCTTTATTCCCAGCTCATCAAGTCTTTTGACGAGATACCCTTCCGCCATTATACTCCTACAGCTATTTCCCGTGCAAACTAATAATATTTTTTTTATGGGTTTCATCTCTGAGCCTTCAGCTATCAGCCTTCAGCTATCAGCCTTCAGCTATCAGCCTTCGGCTACCAGTTTTCGACTGAAAGTTGATAGCTGCTTTTATCATGACTCCTGGTTTAAAATTTTTTCGATTTCAGTTTCGGGAATCGCGCCTTTTCTTAATATTTTGTACGCTTTCGCACTTAAATCGATAATCGTCGATTCTCTTTGGAATCGGGTTCTTCCGCCGTCCAGTATTAAATCGACTTTATCCCGCAAGTCTTTCGAGATCTCACCTGCGTCTTTAGGCGGCTCTTCTCCCGATAAATTCGCGCTTGGGGCTGCGACAGGCACTCCGCTTTTTGATATAAGACTTTTTGCGACTCGGTTTTGGGGCATCCTGAATCCCAATTTTCCTTCTTTTGACTTTAGAATTATCGTAAGAGGCCCGGGCCAAAAACTGTCTATGAGTTTTTGCGCTTGCTTCGAGATTTCGCAGCGCATTCTCCCTATCGTATCCAAACTTGATATATGTATCGTGAACGGTTTATTAAGGGATCTTTTTTTGATTTCGTATAATTTCTTTACCGCGGTCTCATCCATAAAGTTGGCGCCTATACCGTACACTGTTTCCGTAGGAAAACATACCAGCGCCCCGCCCCGTAAAAGCGAGGCTGCGAATTCAATATCGCTTTCTTTGGGCGAGATCGGATCTATTTTTATTACTTTTGTTTTTGCCGCAGCCATCAAAGAGAAAGTTTCTTATTTTTATCTTTTACCGACGCCACAAGGCGCTTCTTGTGCGTTTCGAGTTTTTTCTTAAATCTTCTGTCGCCCAGCGCTAAAATTTGAGTCGCAAGAATAGCCGCGTTTTTCGCGCCTGTTTTTCCTATGGCCAGGGTTGCTACGGGTATGCCGCTCGGCATCTGGACCGTAGAAAGAAGCGAATCTATTCCTTTTAACGCCTTTGTGTCCATGGGAACGCCTATGACGGGGAGCGTCGTATGGCTCGCTATGACTCCCGCAAGATGCGCGGCTCCGCCGGCAGCGGCTATTATGACTTTTACACCCTTCTTTTGGGCTCGCTTTGCAAAATCAGCCGTAAGAGCGGGGGATCTATGGGCTGATAGAATTTTTACTTCATGCGAAACGCCGAATTCTTTAAGGGTATTTATCGTTTCTTTCATTGTCTCAAGATCCGAATCGCTTCCCATTATCACCGCGACTTGTGCTTTCATGATTTACCTCGTAAGGTTAACATTCGTTTTCGGTTTTCGGTTTACGGTTTACGGTTTACGGTTTACGGTTTTTGTACGTTCGAGAGCTCTATATCCTATATCTTTTCTGTAATGCATTCCGTCAAACTTAATAACGCCGCAGGCTTCGTAAGTTTTGTCTATGGCTTTTCTTATTCCGTCGCCCAGGCCGATAACGTTCAAAACGCGGCCTCCGTCCGTAAGAATTTTATCGTTTTCGAGCCTCGTGCCCGCGTGAAACACAAACGCATCGTTAAGCCCGCCAGCCCGTTCAAGGCCATGAATTTCTTTCCCTTTTTCGTATTTTCCGGGATACCCTCCAGAGGCCATGACAACGCATACGCAAGCTTTTTTGGACCATTTAAGCTCATAATTCTTTAGCGAGCCGTCTATAGACAGGTTCATAAGTTCCAAAAGGTCCGAATCGAGCCGCGGGAATATCGCCTGCGTTTCCGGATCTCCGAATCTCGCGTTGAATTCCAAAAGCTTAGGGCCGGATTTTGTAACCATGACGCCGGCGTAAAGCACGCCCTTAAAAGTAATACCTTTTCTCTTCATGCCCGAGATAGCGGGTTTTATTATTTTTGAAACCGTGTCATTAAAAACTTTATCCGTCACTACCGGCGCCGGTGAATACGCGCCCATGCCTCCGGTGTTCGGGCCTTCGTCGCGGTCAAATATTCTCTTGTGGTCCTGGCTTGAGGCAAGCGGCACTATGTTTTCGCCGTCGGATACGACAATGACGGAAGCCTCTTCGCCCTCGAGGTATTCCTCCGCTATGAGCCGCTCACCCGAGGAGCCGAATGCCTTCTTCACCAGTATTTCATCAACCGCGTCAAGCGCTTCATCAATGTCCTTCGCCACGACGACGCCTTTTCCCGCGGCCAAGCCATCCGCTTTTATGACAATCGGCGCGCCTTTTGATTTAATAAAATCTTTTGCTTTTTTGACGTCGGTAAAAATCTCAAACCACGCGGTGGGAATATTCTCGTCATCGCAAAGTTCCTTCGTGAAAACTTTGCTCGCTTCGAGCCTTGCGGCGGCTTTGGTCGGGCCGAAAATCCGTAAATCCCTTTCTTGAAACGAATCCACTATGCCGAGCGCAAGCGGTATTTCCGGCCCCACGACGGTAAGGTCTATTTTCTCTTTCGCGCAAAAATCCAAAAGCCCGCTAATGTCATCCGGTCTTATCGGAACGTTTTCGGCTATCGAAGTTGTTCCGCCGTTTCCGGGGGCGCAATATAATTTTTTGACTTTTTCGGATTTTTTAATCTGCCACAAAATCGCGTGTTCCCGCCCTCCCTGGCCGACTACTAAAACCTTCATATAATTTCTACTTTTCTCTGCCCTTTTATAACTTCTCCGATCACCCAGCTTCTTGTTTTGTGTTTCACCAAAAGACGCTCCTGGGCCTTCAGGATTTCTTTTTGCGGAAGGACCAAAACCATCCCTATGCCCATGTTAAAGGTCCTGAACATCTCCTGCCTCTGGACATGGCCTCTTTTTTCTATGAGGTCGAAAATTGGAAGAACCGGCCAGGCCCCTCCGTATATAATAGCCCTGGTTCCGACAGGCAGCACCCTTACTATATTGTCCGGAAAACCCCCGCCGGTTATGTTGGCTATGCCTTTTACGTTAAAACGCTTTATAATATCGAGAACCGCTCTCACGTAAATAGCGGTTGGAGCTAAAACCTCTTTCGCCAGGTTTGTGGAAAGTTCTTTTTTCGAAAATATTTTTCTCACCAGCGAATATCCGTTGGAATGGATGCCTGTTGAAGCTATGCCTAAAATAAGGTCCCCGGTTTTTGTTTTTGAACCGTCGATCACGTCCTCTTTATCCACTATACCTACGGAAAACCCCGCCAGGTCATAATCGCCGGGATTGTACATGCCGGGAAGCTCTGCTGTTTCGCCGCCTATTAAGGCGCTATTGGAAAGTTTACACCCTTTGACAATCCCTTTCATCACCTCGCAGGAAACTTCCGGAGAAAGCTTGCCGGTGGCAAAATAATCCAGGAAAAAAAGCGGTTCGGCCCCGCATGTAACAAGGTCGTTAACGCACATGGCGACCAGGTCTATGCCCACGGTGTCGTGTTTTCCTGCCCATTTTGCAATCATGAGCTTCGTGCCCACTCCGTCAGTAGATGCGACGAGAAGCGGCTCTTTATACTTCTTGATTTCTGGTTTAAAAAAACCTGAGAAGGCCCCGATATTCGAAACCCAGCCCTTGCGCCTGGTGCTTCCTATCAGAGGCTTTATCTTCTCTATAAAAAGATTGGCCTTGTCAATATCCACGCCGGATTTTTTGTAAGAAATTTTTTTCATCGGTTTTTACCTCACCTATTTCCTAAGAGCTAAGAGCTACTCTGCTATTATTCTTTTAAGAACTTCCTGGTAGGCGTCCTCGACGTTACCCAAATCGCGTCTGAAGCGGTCCTTATCGAGTTTTTTCTTTGTTTTTTTATCCCAGAACCTGCATGTATCCGGAGAAATCTCGTCAGCGAGAAGAATTTTTCCCTTATGCCGTCCGAATTCGAGTTTAAAATCCACAAGATCAAGCCCCTTGTGGTCAAAAAATGATTTCAGGATATTGTTTATCTCAAAGGATCTTTGTTTTATAAAATCAAGCTCTTCGTCCGTTGCCAGTTTCATGGCCTTGGCGTGGTAATCGTTTATGAGGGGGTCATGAAGTTCGTCTTTCTTGTAGTGATATTCCAGGACCGGCTCGTCCAGAACAATGCCTTCTTCCAGCGCCAAAAGTTTCGCCATGCCGCCCGCTACGACGTTACGTATGGTAACCTCCAGAGGGATTATCTCGACGCGCTTCATGAGCATGTTTCGATCATCCAGCTGCTTAACAAAGTGGGTTTCGATTCCTTTTGATTCCAGAAGTTCAAAAAGGATCCTTGAGATTTCATTGTTTATGACGCCTTTATTGACGATTGTTCCTCTTTTGGTGGCGTCAAACGCCGTGGCGTCGTCCTTAAACTGCTGAATAAGGAGGTCCTTATTGTCTGTTTCGTAAACCCTTTTCGCTTTGCCCTCGTAAAGTAATTTTCCTTTTTTCATTTCCGCTCCCGCCTGTTCTGTCCACCGTTTATCGTCGTTTATCGAAGTCCGACTTCGATAAATTCATATCTTTACCCTTTTAAAAATTTTATCAATGTTTTTAGTGTGATAGGAAAGATCAAAGCATTCTTCGATCGCTTTTTCTCCCATTATATTTCTTACCTTTTTGTTTCTCTTAAGCGCCTCCTCAAAATCTATCTCGTCCTTCTTCATGTTGAGCGCCGCGTCCTGGACGATATCGTATGCCTCAAGCCGGGTAAGGCCTCTTTTTATGAGTTCGAGAAGTACCCTTTGCGAAAATATTATCCCGCTCGTTTTGTTAAGGTTTGCCCTCATCTTTTCTTCGTTAACCGAAAGCCGGTGGACAAGGCCCGCCATCTTGGTAAGCATATAATTGAGAAGGATCGTGGAATCGGGGACAATCACCCTTTCAACCGAGGAGTGGGAAATGTCCCTTTCGTGCCAGAGCGGCATGTTTTCCATGGCCGCAAGCGCATTTCCTCTTAAAATTCTGGCAAGACCGCAAATTCTTTCAAACATTATGGGGTTTTTCTTATGCGGCATGCTGGAAGAGCCTTTTTGCGTCGGAGAAAAATACTCCTCGACTTCGCCTATTTCGGTTCTCTGAAGAGCGCGAAACTCTGTGGCGAATTTTTCGAGGGACGTCCCCGTTATCGCGATTGCGTTTAAGTATTCCGCGTGCCTATCTCGTTGGAGGATCTGCGAGGAGACTTTTGCCGGTTTAAGGCCGAGATTCTTGCAGACGTATTCTTCCACAAAAGGATCTATGTTTGCGTGCGTTCCGACAGAGCCGGAGAGCTTTCCGTAGGCGATAACCTCGCGCGCCCTTTTAAGCCTTTCGATGTTCCGCTTTGTCTCTTCGTAAAAAAGCGCCATTTTAAGGCCGAATGTAATGGGCTCCGCGTGGACGCCGTGCGAGCGGCCTATCATTATTGTGTTTTTGTATTTTTTTGCCTTCAGGCGGAATGCTCTTAGAAGCTCCTCCGCGTCTTTTATGATGATGTCCATCGCCTCCTTCATCATGACAGAAAGTGCGGTATCGACAACATCACTTGAGGTGAGGCCGAAGTGTATGTATTTTGCCGCGTTTCCGACGTACCCGGACACGTTCGCGACAAAGCTTATAACGTCGTGGTTGGTTTTCTCCTCTATCTTTTTAATACCTTCGATGTCAAACTTGGCTTTCTTCTTTATCTGGAAAAGAGCTTCTTTTGGTATGATTTTGAGTTTAGAGAGGGCCTCGCACGCCAGGATTTCGATCCTTAGCATTTTCTCGAACCTGTTCTCATCTTGCCATATGCTGGCCATCTTGGGCAGGGTGTAACGCTCTATCATAATCTCCTCTAATATTATGAGATTATGATGTTACCATATATGGTATATATTGTCAACTTGGGATTCTTATGTTTTATCTCCTTCCTTCTCCACCCAAAGTATAATATTTTGTGTCTTATGTCGGCAGATGAAGGCGGGCGCCCTGTCTTCTTGCCCTTAAGTATAATATTCCGTAAGTTGTATCGGCATCTGGCAGGGGCATATCCTTGAGGCGATTTTAATGTGTGTTGCGGCCGTTAAACAATTGAGTGATTCAAATCTTGATCACATCAATTGTAGGCCGCCACACATATCGCCGAAAGGGTGTGCCCTTGCCAGAGGCCGATCGATGTTACACAAAATATTATACGCTATTTTCTTTTAGGCGTCGCGGAGGATCTGGGCGATGTTTTTGGAGAGCTGGTCAAGGTCGCCTGAAAACTTTTTGGGCGGGTTTAGGTTTAAGAAAACGCTGAGTTTCGGTTTATCGCCGTCAAAATATGCCTTTTCAAATTCGGCGAAATCCATTTCTTCCCGGTAAGGTATTTTATTGTAGCACTCCCACACTACTTTTTTGTCGCGTCTTCCGTGATACGCGAGCATTCTCGCCAAAGAGAAATATACCGCTTCCACAAGCGGAACATAAGTTGGCGAAGCTTTGGTCTCGGTAACGAATACATTTTCCTTGTTAAAGCTTTCTTGTTTTTGGTCTTCGTCTTTTCCCGTTAGGGCTTCATATGTGCCTTCTTGGGTGGTAACCGCGATAACTATATCGCTTTTACTATTGAGGGTTCCTCCGCTTATCCTTCCTCTCAGATTACTGGCAAGATTCTCCCCCTTGCAATAAACCACTGTG
>JADHYL010000019.1 GCA_016782495.1 Candidatus Omnitrophota bacterium | reverse complement strand
TCGACCCTTTTTTGAGCGGTCCTTATGGCCCTGGTGACAAGCGGATGCTGTATTTCCTGGCCCTCCTCCATGCCGAGTCGTTCCATGATCATTTTTATCCTGTCCGAACCGAAAATCCTCATTAGGTCATCTTCCAGCGAAAGGTAAAACCTGGAAGAGCCGGGATCCCCCTGCCTTCCGGATCTCCCCCGTAGCTGGTTATCCACTCTCCTGGATTCATGCCTCTCGGTCGCGATCACATGCAGCCCCCCGCATCTTACGACTTCTTGGTGCTCTAGGTCTATTTTAACCTTATATTCTTCCAGGTATTTGTTCTTTAGCCGGTCGCGCTCCTGGATTGATTCGATTGAAAGCTTGCTAACGGCGTCTTCCGCCAAGTATTCGGCGTTCCCGCCCAGAAGAATATCGGTTCCCCGGCCCGCCATGTTTGTCGCTATGGTAACGGCTTTGAATCTTCCCGCCTGCGCGACAATGTGAGCCTCCATTTCGTGATATTTTGCGTTAAGGACATAATGCGGAATACCCCTATTTTTCAGGAGCCTGCTTAAAGCTTCCGATTTCTCAATGGAAATCGTGCCAACGAGGCAAGGCCTTCCGACTTTCTGGAAATCCTCTATCGCGCTACATATTGCGCCGAATTTTTCTTTTTCGTTTTTATATATAACATCTCCTAAATTGGTTCTTTCTAATGGTTTATTCGTCGGAATGACTACGACGTAGAGGCCGTAAATTTTTTCGAATTCATCCGCTTCCGTCACCGCGGTACCTGTCATGCCGGATAATTTACTGTACATCCTGAAAAAATTCTGAAGCGTGATGGTGGCAAGTGTCTGCGACTCTCTTTGCACTTCAACGCCTTCCTTGGCCTCAATGGACTCGTGTATACCCTCTGAAAAGCGCCTGCCCGGCATCATCCGCCCGGTAAATTCATCTACTATTATCACCTTATCCTCGTGAATAACGTAGTCCACGTCTTTTTGAAAAAGGATATACGCTTTGAGAAGCTGTTTTATGCTATCCACGCGCTTCTCTTGTTCGACATAGCGGGAAGTGATTTCGTTTTCCTTCATAAATTTTTCTTCATCATTCAGGCTCTCGTCTTTTAGAAGCTCTGAAAGTTTCGTTTCCAGGTCCTCTATTATGAATTCCACGTTGAACTTTTGGCGCATGACGTCCTCGCCTTTTGACGTGAACGTTACCTCCCTTGTTCTTTCGTCAAATACAAAGTACAGGTTCTCCAGTATTGTTACGCGTTCCGCCTCCATCATCTTGCTTTCGTAGAAAGTTACGGCCTTGTCGAAAAGCATTTTCACTTTTGTGTTCTTCAGCACAAGATCAAGGAAATCCTTATTCTTAGGCGAGCCCTTATGTATGAGGTAAAGAAGCTTTTTTGTCTCTTCCGGGTCTTCGTCGGCTGAGATCGCGCTCTTTAACTTGCCGATAAGGTCCTGCATCAGCTTTTTTTGAAGTCTCGAAATATAATCAACCACCGGCTTCATTTCGACATAGGCGGTATTGGTGTTTTCCGTCGGGCCTGATATAATTAAAGGTGTCCTGGATTCATCGATCAATATACTGTCCACTTCGTCTACAATGGCGAAATTAAAGCCCCTTTGAACGATATCGTCCCTTTGTATGATCATATTATCCCTAAGATAGTCAAAGCCGAATTCATTATTAGTGCCGTAAGTTATATCAGAGGCGTAGGCCTTTTTTCTTTCGGCCGGGCTCATGTCGTGCTGTATAACGCCCACCGAAAGCCCGAGAAACTCATAAATGGGCCCCATCCACATCCTGTCGCGCTTTGCCAGGTAATCGTTAACCGTAATGATATGCACGCCCTCGCCGGTAAGGGCGTTGAGACACGCGGGAAGCGTTGCGACCAGCGTTTTGCCCTCGCCGGTGGCCATTTCAGAGATTTTCCCTTCGTGCATGACAATTCCTCCTATGAGCTGCACGTCAAAATGCCTCATGCCTATTGTTCTTTTAGCCACCTCCCGCACAACAGCGAACGCCTCGGGCAGGATATCTTCGAATATTTTATTTTTTACTTTTTTGAGCCTCATCTTGGCTTTATCCTTTTCCTGGGGAAAAGCGGCTTCTTCTATCCTCCTTTCCAGTTCCGTTATTTCCGGATGAAGGGCCTCCATCTTATTTTTTACGTGCGCTTTAAATTTATTCGTTTTGCGGCGAAGATCCTCATCCGAAAGTTTTGATATCTCGCCCTCAAGGTTGTTTATCTTATCCACCAGGGGCTTTAATCTTTGCAATTCTTTTTTATTCTGCGATCCGATAATTTTGTCTAAAATAAATTTCATTTTTCCTTCATTTTCTTAAGGTACGCCTCTATAAAACGATTGAGGTTCCCGTCCATGACTCCTGAGGCGTCGGATGTTTCATGGCCAGTTCTGTGATCCTTGACTAAAGAATAGGGATGCAAAACGTAGGAGCGTATCTGGCTACCCCATTCGATCGGTTTTTTCTCCTCGTATTGTTTCGCGAGTTCGGCTCTTTTCTTTTCCAGTTCCATTTCGTAAATACGGGATTTTAACACTTTCATGGCCAGTTGTTTATTTTTGTGCTGGGAACGCTCGTTCTGGCATTGAACGATAATCCCCGTCGGAAGGTGTGTTATTCTGACCGCCGAGTCGGTAACGTTGACGTGTTGACCACCCCTGCCGCCGGCTCTATAAGTATCTATTTTTAAATCGGTTTCCTTTACATCCAATTTGATGCTCTCATCTATTTCTGGCACGACATCCACCGAAGCGAATGAAGTATGCCTCCTTTTATTGGCGTCAAAAGGAGAAATCCTAACCAGTCTATGAACGCCGTTTTCCGATTTTAAATAGCCGTATGCGTAATCCCCTTTTATGATAAAGGTCACGTTTTTTATTCCCGCTTCTTCACCCGCCAGATAATCGATTCTCTCGGTAGAAAAGCCCTTCTTGTCGGCCCATTTTGTATACATCCTGAAGAGCATCCCCACCCAGTCGCACGATTCGGTGCCGCCTGCGCCCGCGTTAATGCTGACTATGGCGTTTAACGCGTCTTCTTCCTTGTCCAGGAGTAAGTTGAATTCAAGCGTATCAGTCCTATTTTTTAACCTTTGCAGTTCTTCTTTAAGGTGAGAAATGGCGTTTGAATCCGTGCCCTCTGTGATAGTTAAAAGTTCGTTTATTTCCTTTAGCTGGGAGGAGATTTTGCTAAACGGCTCTATGGATTGCTTAAGGCGTTTCAGTTCTTTCAGGGCCTGGTTTGTCTTTTCCCTGGGGGCTTTCCAGAAGTCTTCTTTTGAGACCTCTTTTTCTAACTCTTCTATTTTCTTCCGGCTTTTTTCGAGGTCAAAGATACCTCCCTAGCTCATTAAGCCTTTTTTCTAAATTTTTTAGTTCTGATTTAATTTCTTCCGGCATTTTAAGGAACCCCTTCTTTTTATAGCCAAACTTTCAAGCTTATAGTATGATTATACGTATTACGCTACCCAACGTCAAGACCTTCCCTTCTTAAGTATGTCTTTTTCATCTTTTGGCCTTTCGAGAAACCCCCGAGAGAGCCGTCTTCTCCTATAACCCTATGGCACGGTATCTTTCCTATGTGAGGATTTTTTTTAAGCGCCTGCCCTACCGCGCGATAAGCTCTCGGCGAACCTATCTTTTCCGCCACCCATTTATAAGAACGCGTATCCCCGGGCGGAATTGACAAAACTACTCCGTAAACCCGTTTTTGGAAATGGGTGGGGTTAGCGTTTTCTAAAATACGTGAAAACTTTTTTTGCCGTTTTTTCATCAATTCCGCGGACGGTTTTCAAATCGTCTATTCCCGCGCCCTTTATGCCTTTGAGAGAATCAAAATGGTTTATTAGAGCTTTTTTTCTTTTCTCGCCTATGCCCTCGACTTCATCGAGCACGGAACGTAAAAGTTCCTTTCCTCTTAAAAGCTTGTGATAGGAGATCGCGAACCTGTGCGCCTCATCTCTTATTTTCATGATTAATTTGAGCGCCGGCGAGCGCTTCGAAAGCAAGAGGGGCAACCTTTTTCCTTCGGTATATATTTCTTCTTTTTCCTTGGCTATGCTTATAACCGGTGTTTGGCCAAGCCCTATTTTCCCGAGCTCGTCTTTTGCGACATTAAGATGACCCCTGCCGCCGTCTATCAGAATAAGATCCGGGAAATTACCTCTTTTCTCCAATATGCGTTTATACCTTCTCCTTATGACCTCTCTTAAACAACCGTAATCGTTAATTCCGGATACGTCTTTTATCCTGAATCTTCTATATTCGTCTTTCTGGGCTCTCGCGCTAAAAAAACTCACCATGGAACCCACTGCCTCTTTTCCCCGCATGTCGGATATATCAAATGCCTCGATTCGCGCGGGCAAAACCGAAAGATCCAAAACTTCTTTAAGGTGGCTTATTTCTTTATCGAGCGGCTTGGGGGATTTAAGGCCCTCCCTCATTGCGCTAAGAGCGTCTATTTTTTCCCTTAAAGCTAGCGCCTTTTCGTATTCCAGTCTCTGGCTGGCCAGGCGCATATCCTTGAAAAGCCCTTTTATAAGATCCTCCTTTTTCCCCTCAAGGAATAGTTTTACTTCGCCCACAAGTTTTTTGTAGTCTTTTTCACCTATGCCGCCGTCGCAAGGGGCGACGCACCCTTTTATATGCGCTTTGAGGCACGGCCTTTTGGGCAAATTTTTACACGTCCTTAAAAGAAACGTGTTTTGTATGGCGGAAAGTGCTTTCCTTAAGAGTTTAACATCGGTATAAGGACCGTAGTACAAAGAACCGTCTTTGGGGGTTTTTCGCGTTATGAGGAGCCTCGGAAATCTTTCGCTTACTGTTAACTTTAAAAAGGGGTATGATTTATCGTCCTTAAGCTCGATATTGTATTTCGGCTTTTTTTCCTTGATTAAACTTGCCTCATAAATGAGCGCCTCGGCGCTCGTCGCCGTCGTTATATAATCAAGATCTTTTATTCGGTTTACCAGGGCTGTGAGTCTTGGATCGAAAAGATTCTTTCGAAAATAACTCTTTACCCTTTTTTTTAAGTTCGCGGCTTTCCCCACATAGAGAACTTCTTTGTTTTTTCCCAAAAATAGATAAACGCCCGGAGAGGCCGGGATTTTTTTTAAGCTCTCTTTAATACCCACTTTATAAATCCCTTGATCTCATTAACGCCCAAAAGAAGCGCCGAAACGGTGTACACGATTACGCAAAAAACGATGATGATTAAAAGACCTATCGCGCTTGCCAAAAGGCCCTTGTCGATATTTTCCAGAAACTTTCCCGCGTAAAAGGAGAAAATACCCATGACGATTCCCGCCGTCAGGATGCGCGCGAAATGATTAAGAACTTTCCCGGTGCCCAGGTCCCCGATTTTTCTGGTTAACATAATGTATAGCATTATAAAATTGCATGTAGCAGCGATGGAAGTGGCAAGCGCCAGGCCCCCTATCTTAAGCGGCCACATCAATATGAAATTCAGTATAAGATTGATAAAGAAGGATACGCCGGCCACTTTTACGGGCGTAACGGTATCCCCTAAAGAAAAGAAGGAATTCACCAGTATCTTTATGCCGCCGCAGGCAAAGAGTCCGAATGAATAAAAGAAAAGCGCGCTCTGGGTAATTGACGTGGAGTAGGACGTAAACTCGCCTCTTTCGAAAAGTATCCTTATCATCGGTTTCCCCAGCGTGGCGAGTCCTATACCCGCGGGGATCAATATTAAAAATACGCTCCTCATGGAAAAATTAATTGTCTCTTTAAAGGAAGATATGTCATTTTTAGCCACTTCCTTGCTCATCTTGGGAAGCGCTACCGTGGCAACGGCAATGCCGAACATCGCTAAAGGAAGATGGAAAAGCCTGTACGAATACCAGAGCGCGGCGGGCGCGCCTATTCCCACTATCCACTCAAAAGTGGAAAAAATATTATCGACTATAACGCTCAGCTGATACACGGCCGATCCGAAAAACCGCGGCACGAGAAGCTTCCATATTCTTTTTACGGCCGGATGAACCCACTCTATTTTCTCTCTGAGTACTCTTCTTGCATTAAAGTCGGGGCGGAATCCTTTCTTGTAAAGAGCCACGCCTTGCGCGGCAACCTGCACAACGCCCCCCACAAGAACCGCAATAGCCAGGCCGGTAATGCCAAATCTGGGGCATACAAATACAAGAAATGCTATCATGGAAATATTTAAGAGAACTGGGCTAAAAGCTGAAACCGCAAAGTCATTAAGTGAGTTTAAAATACCCATGCTGTAAGCCACAAGCCCCACTAAAAAAATAAAGGAAAACATGATGCGCGTAAGTTTCACTGTTATCGCGAGCTTATCGGGGTCCGAAATAAAACCAGGGGCGATCAGCCTTACTATGAGCGGGGCAAGTAGCGTTCCGCAGAGCGAAATTATAAAAAGGGCGCCTATGAGGATGTATAATAGATTTTTTGCCAGGCGCCAGAATTCATCTTCCGAACGGGTGGCGTGGTATTCCGTCAAAACCGGCACAAACGCCGCATTGGCTGCCCCTTCGCCCACGAGGTCCCGCAATAGATTCGGTATCCTGAAAGCTACCACGAAGGCCTCCGCGAACATGGTTGTGCCGAAAAAATTCGCTATCAGTATATCCCTTACAAAACCCAGTATTCTGCTTATGAAGGTCGCGAAACTTATTATTCCGGTTGACTTAATTAATCTTTTGTTTGACAAAACGTCTCTCCTGTGATAAATTATCTTAACCTAAAAGGACTACATATGCCACAAAAAAGGTCAGCTTATAAAGAGATAAGGAAATCTAAAAGGCGACATCAGGGGAATGTCAAAATTGTGTCGGAGCTCAAAACTCTGGTGAAAAAATTCAATGCCCTTTTGTCGGATAAAAAGATTGATGAAGCCCGGACGTATTTGAAAAGCGTATTTTCCAAGTTTGACAAAGCGGCAAAAAAGGGCGTCATCCCCAAGAATACCGCCTCACGAAAGCTTTCGCGCCTATCAAAAAGGCTTCGCAAGCTTGCCGGCGCGAAATAATAAACCCGGCATTCTTAAGCATAATCATCTGCAGAGCTCGACAAAAACACGTTCCAGAACATGTCTTGTGTCCATTTTTCCCGTTTTTATCGAGAAATCGCCCTCAAGAATAATCTCGAGCTTCCTCTTGATGGCATTTTCCGTAAAATTACGGCTTGCCTCCAGGGTCTTTTTGGCTATCGCCGGGTTTGAATTCAGGATACGCGAAGCGTCCTTTAGCGACATTTTATCGCCGGAAGTTTTTACTTTTATAAAATTCCTGAACTGCCACGCCAGAAGGCTAAGGATCCGGTGAGGTTTTTCGGTCTCCAAAAGGCCGCTCACATATGACAGGCCTGAGTTTATTTTTTTCTTCAAAACGAGGTCAAGAAGTTCGAATGCGGTGCGATAACGGCTCTCGCCTATAAGCGCCTCTATGTGCTTTTCCGTAACTTCGCCGGCGCCCCCCACAAAGGCAACCAACTTATCTATGTCATTCTTTAAAGCGTAGAGATCGTTCCCGACGAGTTCCCTCAAGGTATCTACGCTTTGCGGCGAAATTTTCTTTCCCGAAGCTTGAAATTCTTTTTTTATCCAGAGGTTGATGTCGCCGTTACCGAGCGTTTTACACCTTACGACTCTGGTAAGTCTGGAAACGTCCTCAAGGAATTTATTGGTATTCTGTGATTGGCTTTCCAAAACAAGTGTGGAGAAAGAACTTGGCGATTTCAGGTATTTCAGAATGAGCTCTTTTTCCTCGGATGTGAATTTGTCGATGTCTCTTATAACTATTATTCTGTGTTTCGAAGTAAAGGCGAGGGTGTTGGCCGAATTAAAGATATCGGTTATTTCCGATTGGTCGGCCTGGAATGTCTCATAATCAAGCTGGTTCGAATCAAGGTTTAAAAAAAGTTTTTTCTTTAGCTCTCCGAGGAACTTTTCTTTTAAATACTCTTGGGGCCCCACGAGTAGATAATTCATCGGGCATTACCAGTTTTCTACAGTCCGCTCCACAACACGGTCCGCCAGATCCTTGATAGCTTCGCCTGCCGCCGCGCTTTCCGGCTTTGCATACTGTCCTTGTGTGCGATAAGTGCTTTCACCTGCGAAGTCATTTTCCTTCCAGAGAAGCGTTCCGGTCTCGCGGTCACGAAGCTCCATGTTTATGACTACGCTGATCCTGTATTCCGTAACATTGTCGTTTGTATCATATCTCAGCGGTTCTCTTTTAAAATCCACAAGCTCGCCTTTTAAGAGGTAGTGGGCGTTATTAGCGTCTTTTATCTCGTAATCACCGTCAAATAGAAACCTGTTTATGATCTCTGTGGTGATATCCGACTCCATGCCCGGTCGGTATGCGTAATACGCCTTTCTGTTCGTAGTTTCTTGGGTAACATTTATTTTATTGACGAAATTATTTACGCATATGGAAGGGTCTTTCGAGCGTACCGCGGAACGGGTGGTGTAGCCGCAACCGCATAAAAAAATAAGCGCTAAAAGCGCGCAAAATAAAGCATTTTTCCTGTATCTTGTAAGCTGCTTCGGCATGCCCTTACCCTTCTTTCAAGAATTTTTCTATTTTTTTCATTTTTGCTTCGGCCAGTTTTCCAAAAGAGCTTTCGGGATATTTCTTCAATATTTCTCTGTAATATATGGCAGCGCTTTTGTAGCGTTTTTGCCCTTCATAGAATTTAGCGGTGTTGAAAAGGTTTTGCGCCTTTTTTTCCTCAAGCAAAAATACCGTATTGCGCGCTTCCTCGGCAATAGGCGAGCCATCCTTGCTTTCGGCCAGGTCCTTAAATTCTTCGATAGCCTCGTCTGTAAGCTCCTGGTCGTAGTCCGGTTTTAAGCTGGCCAGATATGTGCACTGGGCCACTTCATATTTTGCCTTCTTTACCAATTTGCTTTGCGGATGCTCGTCAGTAACTTCCCGAAAAGCTTTTATGGCCTCATTATAAAGCTCCCCTTTTTTATAGCTTTCGCCTATCATGAACTGCGCCTGGTCCCCGTATTCGCCGAATGGCGCGTTTTCTTTCACCCTTTGAAAAACCTCTATGGCCCTGTCCAGATCCGCTATGATTTCCTTGCCCATAAGTTTGCCGCGATGTTTTTTGTAAAGTTCTTTACCGATTTCATACTCTCTCTTTATGATTTCATTTGTCCTTTTCGTGAAAGGATAAGTATCTACGGTCTTCTGGTAGGCTTGAAAGGCCAGGTAAATTTTCCCGGCTTCATCATACGAGCGACCCGCGTAATACTGGGCTTCCGGGGCCAGATCCGAATCTTTGAAGGCGACGGCCAGACGGCTAAATTCCTCGGCAGCTTCTTTATACTGCTTATCTTTAAAAAATTTCATCGCCCACTTAAATTGCTCTTCGGGGGTATCTTTAACGGCGTATTTCGGGTTGACAAGTTTTTTGGTCTTAGGCGTCCATATCCAGAAACCGACCAAAGGGAGTCCTGAGCGAAGTCGAAGGGCGACCAACGGGAGCCCTGAACGAAGTCCTGAGCTTGTCGAAGGACGAAACTGAAAGGCTCGCGCTTCCTGAATTGAGAGTAACGAAACGCTAATTATTATTATAATAAGAAGTATTCTTTTCATGGATAGACGTCAATATATCACAGCTATTTGCGATTGTCAACCAAAGACACGCGTAACCACCGGAAGGGAAAATGGAAAGGAGGGTTTTTTAAATCGAAACCTGGGCGCTTTGGGGCTCTTCCTCTGCCTTGACAAAATCGCGGATTACTTCCTTGTCTTCTCTTGAGATTTCCAGGAA
>JADHYL010000018.1 GCA_016782495.1 Candidatus Omnitrophota bacterium | reverse complement strand
AAATTCTTTCGGAAACATCCCCGCCTGTGTCATGGAAAAAAACCTGGTTGTTTTCCTCCGTCGGGGGATCCTGACCTCCTCAGGGCTTATCTCTTTTAGAAAATCGCTAAGTGCGTCTTTATCTATAGAAAGGTCAAGATTCGTTTTTATTGCATTTACGAGATTGAAAGCAATTAATACGTTTCTACCGGTTTTTGCCGAGATAAATGCAATCGGAAAATTTCTCGCCTGCGGCATCTTTTTTAAAATGGCGCCGGCGTATCTGGAGGTTTCTATGCGCTTTACAAGGTCCCACTTGTTTACGACTATGGCGCAGCCCTTGCCTGTTTCTACGATGTAGTCAAAAATCTTTGCATCATCGCTTGTGACCCCTTCCATCCCGTCAATCAAAAGAAGCGCCACGTCAGAGTGGTCTATCGAGGACCTTGCCCGCATCATGCTATAAATGTCTACGGCAGTTTTTACTTTTTTTTTGTGCCTCAAGCCTGCCGTATCAATAAGCAAAAAATTGATCCCGTCTTTTTTTAAATAAGTATCTACTGAATCCCTTGTAGTGCCGGGTTTTTCGTGTACGATAACCCTTTCTTCACCCAGGACTCTATTTAAGAATGAGGATTTACCGACGTTGGGCCTTCCGACGATGGCGACTTTTATCGGTTGATCTTTAGGGGTCCCGGCTTCCGAATACTCCGGAATGAGGCGGGCAATTTCCTCTGTGAGATTATCCACGCCGCGGTTGTGCAGGCAGGAAATACCGAAAGGCTCTCCCAGGCCAAGCTCGTAAAACTCCAGGAGGTTTTCTTTCTTTTTCTCATTGTCTATTTTATTTACGACAAGCACTATTCTTTTGCCGGATTTGCGAATAAAGCGCACCATGTCGAGATCAAGCGGCGAGGGCCCGGATGCACCGTCGCATACAAATAAAAGAAGATCCGAGCGCATGATGGCCTTCTCTATCTGCGTTTTCATAAGGGCCTCGATTCTATCCTTTTCGCTGCGCAAAAAATCATTCGAGAAAAACCCGCCCGTATCCACGAGGATCAGGTTTTTACCCTTAAACTTCACGTGTTTTTCGATTCTATCCCGCGTCGTGCCCTCTTTTTCCTCTACTACGGTGTGCCTTTTTTTTACAATCCTGTTAAAGAGGCTTGATTTGCCGACATTGGGCCTTCCGACGATGGATACGATGGGTATGGATACAGCCATATTATTTCTCGTTAAGTAGTTTGCTTCCCTTTGCAATATAATCTATTCCGGAAACAATTGTAAAGCCCACGGTAATGCTCCATAATAAAGGTGATACAGCAGCTGACCCCAGAAGAATGCTTATCACTGTGGCCATCTGTAAAAACGTCGTAATTTTACTGATTAGTGTGGGCATTATATTAAGCTCGCCTTTTATATGATGAATAAGAAGCGCTCCGAGAATAATAATGGCGTCGCGTGAGATTACAATAATAGGAACATAAACCGGCGGTTTCAGGGCAGGTGGTAGCGTCTTTGAGACGCTTAAACATATGAAAGCGCTTAAAATAATTAGTTTATCCGCTATCGGGTCCAAAATCTTACCCAGTTCCGTTCTTTGCTTTAAGGCCCTGGCGATATAACCGTCTATGGCATCGGTTAGCGCTGCGATTATAAAAACAAGAAGCGCCAATTCCCATTTTGAATAAAGAATAAACGCTATGAAAAACGGAATGAGGAGAATCCTTAAAATAGTAATTTTGTTGGCAAAATTCATCTGGTTTACCTGCTTTTTATTTAACAAGCCTTATCCGCGGAATGGGCCAGTGGATAAGGAAAACCTTGCCCGCTATGTTTTTTGACGGGACAAATCCCCAATAACGCGAATCTACCGAATTTAAACTGTTATCCCCCAGGGCAAAGTAGTAGCTTTCGGGTACCTTTACGGGTTTTTCTGCGCGGCCGTATTCGCCCTTGTTATAATAGGTTATGCTCTTTATACTGAGCGGCTCTTCGAGCGGCTTTCCGTTTATCCATATATGCTGCCCCTTGATCTCGATGGTGTCGCCGGGTTCTCCGATCAGTCTTTTTACCAGGAATTTTTTCGGCTCTATGGGTGAAGTGAATACTATAATATCTCCACGTTCAGGCTCCCTTACTTTCGGAAGCCTTATGTCGGTAAAAGGAATTTTTGCCCCGTAGAGAAATTTTGTCACAAATATCCTGTCACCCGGCTTAAAAGTCGGAACCATGGATGATGTCGGTATTTTGAAAGGCTGCACGATAAAAGTCCTGATTATAAGCGCGATTATGAGGGCATATAAAACCGGTTTCACCCACTCGTCACGCCAGTATTGCCACTTTTTGTATTTTGATGCCATGCTACTCCTTTTCTTAAGTTTTTAACGCGGCGAAAAACGCCTCCTGCGGAATCTGTACTTTACCGAATTGTTTCATGCGTTTTTTACCGGCCTTTTGTTTTTCCCAGAGTTTTCTTTTACGCGTTATGTCGCCGCCGTAACACTTGCTAGTAACGTGTTTACCGAGAGAGCTCACGTCTTCCCTGGCTATTACGTTATTCCCGATGGCGGCCTGGATAGCAATTTTAAAAAGATGCTTGGGTATGGTCTCTTTGAGCTTTTTGACAAGGGCCCTTCCTTTCATATGGGCCTTCTCCTTGTTCACGAGAGATGAAAGCGCGTCCATGGGGTCGCCGTTTATAAGAATGTCCAGCTTTACTATTTCAGCGGGCCTGTAATCTATCATTTCATAATCAAGGGAACCGTACCCTTTCGTAAGTGATTTTATTTTGTCGTAAAAATCTGTGATAACCTCGGCTATCGGCATCTCGTAAACAAGCCGCACCCTTTCCTCATCGAGAAACTCGGTACTTTTGTAAACGGCGCGCTTGGATTCGGCCAGTTTCATCACGTCGCCTATGGAGTCTTTCGGGAGCATGATAAAAACTTGAGCGTAAGGCTCTTCGACGCCGGCGATTGATTCAGGCGGCGGGAATTTAGTCGGGTTATCCACGTTTATCAATTCATTTTTTTTCGTCAAAATCTTATAGACAATGCTAGGCGTCGTGATTACAAGGTTTAGGTTATACTCTCTTTCTAGGCGCTCCTGTATGATTTCTATATGCAGTAGCCCCAAGAAACCGCATCGAAATCCCATTCCGAGAGCCGTCGAAAACTCAGGCTCGAACACAAAAGAAGCGTCAGACAGCTTCATTTTCGCTATCGCGTCTTTAAGTACGGGGAAATCTTTCGGGGTGATCGGGTATATCCCGCAATACACCATCGGGTTTACCTTCCTGTATCCGGGGAGGGCGCTGGCGGCAGGGTTTTCCTTATCCGTCACCGTGTCCCCGATTACAACCTCGCTCGCGTCTCTTATATTACACGCCAGGTATCCTACCTCGCCGCAGACAAGTTCGTCGATTTCGGTGGGTTTCGGCTTGAATATGCCCGCTTCCTTTATCTCGTAAATCTTGCCGGTGTTCATTGTTTTTACATACATGCCTTTTCTTACGACACCGTTTACTACTCTCACGAAAAGAACAGCGCCCTTATAGGTATCAAACCTGGAATCGAATATAAGCGCCTGCAATGGATTTGCAGGATCCCCTTCGGGCGGCGGGATCTTTTTTACGATTGCCTCGAGAACATTCTCGGTGCCTATGCCTTCTTTCGCGCTGGCAAGTATGATCTCTTCTTTTTTTAAGCCTAAGATATGCGTTATCTGCCTTTTAACCCTTTCGGTATCGGCGTTCTGCAAATCTATTTTATTTATAACAGGGATAATATGTAAATTGTGTTCCAGCGCCAGATATAGATTGGCAACGGTCTGCGCTTCCACGCCCTGGGAGGCATCCACCAAGAGTAGTGCCCCTTCGCAGGCGCCGATAGACTTTGAAACCTCATACGTAAAGTCCACGTGGCCCGGCGTATCTATTAAATTAAGACAGTAGGTCTTGCCGTCTTTGGCCTTGTAATCGATTCTAATGGCGCTTGCTTTTATGGTTATTCCCCGTTCCCGCTCGAGGTCCATGTCGTCTAAAAGCTGGTCGCGGAATTCCCTCTGGGAGATGGAATTGGTAAACTCGATTATCCTGTCGGCGAGCGTGGACTTCCCGTGGTCTATGTGGGCGATTATCGAAAAATTTCTGATTAAGCTTTTACTCATATTTAAAAATCAAGCGCTTCCCACCAGGCTTTTTCGGGGGTAAAGTCCCATATCTTCTCAAGGTCCATGTTTTTACAATAACATTTAATTATAGAAAGAATTATGTCGTGGGATACGATACAAATATTTTCATCCTTCCGTTTATCGGTTATTTTATGCACGGCACTTATCGCCCTGTCGCAGGCGTCTTTGACAGATTCGCCCTGCGGCGGCGAGAGCGAGGTAGGCGATGTTTTCCAGTTGTTATATTGTTTTTTATAACGCTTCTTTACGTCCTTTAAAAGAAGGCCCTGCCAGACGCCGTGGCCTAGCTCCGAGAATTCACGCGCCTTTTTAACTTTCAGCTTATGGGGTGCTGCTATTTCGTCGGCCGTAGATAAACTGCAGGCGGCGGGGCTTGAATAAAGGGCGCCGATTTTGAATTTCGCAAGCTCTTCGGATAATTCTTGAGCCTCTTTCTTACCCTCTTCGTTTAAGGGGATATCAAGCGCGCCCTGGATGCGTTTTTCTTTGCTCCAATTCGTCTGTCCGTGCCTGACAAGTATAAGTTTCGCCATAGTTATTTTTATATACTTAGCGCGAAGCGTTTGCCGAATTCCAAAAGCGCAATCGCTTCTTTTTCGCTATGTCCTTCCGAATATACACGCAGTTTCGGCTCGGTGCCGGACGGCCGGAGCATAACCCAGCTGCCGTCGGAACGTATGAACTTAACACCGTCGAAACTCTTCACGCTTACTATTCCTTTACCAAGCACTTTTTTAAACGGTTTTTTGTGTAATATCGACAAAAGTTTTTTCTTTTTATCAACTGAGTAACGCACGTCAAAGCGCTTATATACGTATACACCGTATGTTTTATTCACATCATCTAATATCTTCTTCAAGCTCTTCTTGCGATGGGCGATCATCTCTAAAATAAGTAACCCGGAAAGCAGGCTATCCCTCTCAGGCATCCAGCCTTTAAACGCGACGCCGCCTGTTTCCTCGCCGCCTACTAATATGTCCTCTTTATTATAGATCTCGGCTATGTATTTAAAGCCGACGGCCGTTTCATAAGTTTTTAAGCCGTAATTTCCGGCTATTTTATCTATGAGGCCTGTCCCGCAAATAGTCTGGACAACGCCTCCGGTTTCATTCCTGCCCTCCAAAAGATGAAGTAAAAGAAGAGTCATGACTTTGTGCCCGCTTAAAATCTTACCGTTCGGTGAAACTACACCCAACCTGTCAGCGTCGCCGTCCGTAACCAATGCGAGGTCAAAGTGGCCCTTCTTCAGGATCTTGGCCGTACTTGCCATGTGCTGTTCATTCGGCTCGGGCGGCCTTCCGCCGAATAAAGCGTCCCTTTCGCCGTTAATGGTGATGATTTTATTGTTTGTATTCCTTAGCAGCCATTCGATGTATCTTGCCCCCGTTCCGTTCATGCTGTCTACAAGTATCTTAAGGCCCGCTTTTGATAGAAGCGTCATATCTGCGTATTTTTCCACGCCCTTAAGGTGCGGCGAAACAATATCTTCTACCTTTATCAGGCCTTTCTTTATCGCAATCGCTCTATCGATAAATTGCACCTTTGATTTATACAGTCGCGATTCGATTGCGTCGGTTACTTTTTTACCCGCAGAACCGCCGAAATATCCTTTGTACTTTATGCCGTTATAGCGGGACGGGTTGTGGCTTGCGGTGATCATTATGCCGCCGATAAAATTCTTGCGCCTTATGGCATGGCTCACTGACGGTGTAGGCGAAGCCGTGTTGCCAAGAATCGTTTTTATCCCGTTTGCCGCAAATACGCACGAGACAAGTTCTGCATATTTCTCGGACAAAAAGCGCGTGTCATACCCTACTACCAGCGCATATTTTTTGCCGTAAAGTTCCGATTTTCGATTTTTTGTTTTTACTTTTTGCTTTTTTACGTAATCCGCTACTGCCTGCGCCACGATTTCGACGTTCTCATAAGTAAAGTCCTCGCTTATAACTGCGCGCCATCCGTCTGTTCCGAATTTAATTCTACCCATTTTACCCTGCTACCTCCTTATGCTTATTTCCTTTGCGCCATCATTGAATATACTCTTGTGACGTCTTCAATCGTAACTATTCCGATTATATTGCCGCCCTTCGTAACCGGGAGCGCTTTTATATCGTTTTCCTGCATTATGTTCTGCGCTTTATCGAGAGAATCCGATTCACGCAAAACGGGAATGTCCTTTCGCATGATATTGGAGATCTCGGCCGATGTACCGTGCTGGTGTATGCCTTTTACAATATCGTGGCGCGTAACGAACCCTATCATGCGGCCGTCTTCTGTGATCGCAAAATCCTCCTGGTGCGAGTGAAACATAAGCTCCAGGACTTTTGCCAGCGTAGCATCCTTGCCTAATGTAAGAAACTGATGCGATATTATGTCTTTTATGCTGAATCTTTTTAGCGTTTCCCTTATATCGACCTGCAGTTCCTCGGACGAGGCGGCCATGTAAATGAAAACGGCTATGACAATAAGTATAATGTGCCCGTGAATGAGCCCTACATACCCGAAAATAAGCGCGAATATATGCCCGAAATTAACAGCGATCCTGGTGGCTTTTTGATAACCCATTTTTTGCGCGAGGAGCGCGCGCAAAAGCCTTCCGCCGTCCATGGGAAATGCCGGGATCAGATTGAATGCCGCAAGTATCAGATTAATCCAGTAAATGTGCGCGATTACGTGCGGAAAGCTTTTCATTGAAAGCGGATGAAGCAAAACTTGCCTCCCCAATAGCGCGTATAAGGGTAGGAAAAATATTACGACGATAGCTATATTTAGCGCGGGCCCTGCAAGCGATATTAAAAATTCCTGATAGGGTTTGTCCGGCATTTTTGTCATGGAGGCAACGCCGCCTATCGGAAGGAGCGTGATTTCCTTAACCTGTATTCCGAATTTTCGCGCGACTAAGCTATGCGAAAGCTCATGCAGTGTAACAAAAAAGAAAACGGCCACGATAAGAAAAAGCCATTTAAAGCCCATCGTCATAAAAAGAAGGAGGAGCAACAGAAACGTCACGTGGATGTTGATCGATATGCCCGCAATTTTAAATAATTTTATCGCGCCCCTCATACCTTAAGCACCTTCTCAAGTTTCAGTTTAACGTTTTCTTGCGCGGGGCCGATAGTAGCGAAACTCAAGTTTTTATTACCAAAAATGATGTTTGCCGTCTTTTTTATATCCTGGACGCTTACTTTTTCTATATGTTTGGCTATTTCCCGGACTGTCAATGCCTTGCCTTCGGACATTACCGCATCACCCAGCCATAACATTCGCGAACCCGTATCCTCAAGGCCCAAAAGAAGCTGGCCCCTTGCGTATTCTTTCGCGCGGAATAATTCGTCGTCTGTAACAAAATTTCTTTTTATATCCAGAAGCTCGCGAATGATTTCCTTGGTCGCTTCCAGGAGCTTGTTGTTATCTACGCCGGCGTGTATGATGACGGCCCCGGTTTCTTTATAACGCCTTACACCCGAGGAAACGTCGTAACACAGGGCCTTTTTTTCTCTTAGCCTTTCGAAAAGCCGCGAGGACATGTTGCCGCCTAAGATTACGTTTAGAAGCGCTAAGGCGTATTTTAGTTTATGCGTTCGGTTGAAACTGTGAAATCCTAAAACAAGGTGCGTTTGCTTGGTGCTTTTATGAAAGATCTTTATCTGCGAGGCTTTGTGGCTTTTTCTGGCCAGTTCAAACGGGAAACTCCTTTTTTTAGACGGCATGGAAAATATATTTTTTACGAGCGTTTGACATTTTTTCCTGTTTAACTTGCCTGAAACCACGATAGACATGTTTGCCGGCTGGTAATACTGATTCATGTAATCAATAAGATCGCTTCTTTTAAAACTTTTTACGGTATTGATGTATCCGACTATGGGGCGGCCAAGGGCGTGATTCGGCCACATCGCTTCGGACAAAATATCGAAAACATGGTGAGCCGGCTGGTCCTGGTACATCTTTATTTCTTCGCAAATGACGTATTTTTCTTTTTCAAGCTCTGCGGAATCAAGCTTTGGGTAGAGCACCATGTCGCTTAATACCTCCAGACCTAGCTTCATGTAGTGAGACGGTAGTTTTACGAGATAACATGTTAATTCCTCCGAGGTAAAGCCGTTAAAGCTGCCTCCGACGCCTTCTATGGCCTCTTTCAGCATGCTGGCTGTCCTTGAAGTCGTGCCCTTAAAAAGCATGTGCTCTATTAAGTGGCTCATGCCTGATACGCGCTTTCCTTCATACCGGCCGCCGGTGCCGATCCATACGCCGATTGAAACCGATTCCATGTGCGGCATGTGTGAGGTGATTATTTTTAACCCGTTCTTCAATGTAACGCTTTTATACATAGTTTATTAGCCCTTCTGTGCGTTTAAATAACTTTGCAGCACGACTTGAGCTGCGAGTTTGTCGATTTTCTTTTTTCTTTTACTTCTCGAGGCGCCGCCGGCGATCATGATGCGCTCCACTTCCATCGTGCTTAATCGCTCGTCCCACATTTTTACCGGCACATTAAGTTTTTCTTTCAGGGTATCCGCGAAAGTTGCTGCCGCTTCGGCCTGCGGGCCGGAGGAGCCGTTCATGTTCAAGGGAAGCCCTACTACGATTTCTTTTACTTCCTTTTCCTTTACTATATCCTCGAGGCGCCGGTAGAGCTCGTCGTCACCGGCTCTTTCAATCGTGAAAAGCCCCTGTGCAGTAATGCCGAGCGGATCGCTTAGCGCCACGCCTATCCTTTTTGAGCCAATGTCGAGGCCTAATATTCTCATTTATTATAATTTACCTGTCAATTTCTTAACTTTTTCGGCGTCTTTCTTGTCGCAGATGAGCGTGCCGTTTTTGGTGCGCGCTACTATCATGCCGCGAAGCCCTACCACGCCGAGATTTTCTTTTTCCGTATTATACACAATCGAATTGTAGGTATTTATCAAAGTTGTTTTGCCGAAAGAGATATTCTTATTTTTGTCCGGCTTTAAGCCAAGCGCTTCCAGGCTATTCCAGCTGCCTAAATCGCTCCAGGAAAAATTTCCTTTTACGCAATAAAGATTCTTTGCCTTTTCGATAACCTGATAATCTATTGAAACATTTTTCATTTTCGCATACGCAGCTTGTTTACTACAATTTCTCATTTTTATGCGTTGCAGCCGACGGTATAAGGATGGCGCGTGTTTTCGCATTGCTTCCAGAATATCTTCTGCTTTAAAAACAAACATCCCCGCGTTCCAAAGGCAGTTTTTGTTTTTTATAAGCCCGGCGGCTTTTTTCACAGACGGCTTTTCTATAAATTTATCTACGGAATAAATATTACCCTTCGGGCGCGATTTTACCTTGATGTAGCCGTACGCCGATGAAGCGCTTCTTGGTTTTATTCCCACGCAAAGAAGTGCTGCGTTCTTGCGCGCGAAGCTAACAGCGCTTTTTATCGTTTTTGTAAAGGCGCGCGGGTCTTTTATCAAAGCATCCGTGGGTAAAATCGCCATTACGCTTTTGGGGCCAAGATTTATTGCCGCCAGGCCGACAGCGCTTGCCGTGCTCCTACCGAAAGGCTCGACGATAATATTTCTTTTCGGAATGCCTCCTGCGAATTTTCTTATAAGCCTTGCCTGTCTTTTATCGACTACTATAATTATGTTCTTCTTGCCTATTATCCCCTTTAACCTCTCGATGGTCTCGGTAATGAGAGGCTTTTTACTGGCTATGCGCACAAAGGATTTCGAATAGTTTCCCGTGGAGAGAGGCCAGAGCCTGCTACCTTTCCCTCCGGCAAGTAATATGGCGTATACGTCTTTTTTCATTTTAATGAATTGCCCGGGCTAAGCTCTTAACAAAA
>JADHYL010000017.1 GCA_016782495.1 Candidatus Omnitrophota bacterium | reverse complement strand
TTGAGAAGCTGGACGTAAAAGTTACTACCAGTGTGGACGAAGCGCTTAAAAATGCCGACGCGATAAATGTTCTTCGCATGCAGTTTGAAAGGGACCAGGCCCAGGCCTTTCCTTCTAAGGTAGAGTATTTCAAGAATTTCGGCATTACGGAAGAAAGGCTAAAAAGCGCAAAAAAGAATATAGTAGTGATGCACCCGGGCCCCATCAACAGGGGCGTTGAGATGTCCGCGGAAGTCGCGGACGGAGCTAATTCCGTCATCCTGGAGCAGGTTACGAACGGAATTGCCGTTCGGATGGCGGTATTATACTTAGTGGCACACGCTAAGAAAGAAAAGGCTTAGCATGAGCATATTGATCAGGAACGGACACGTGGTAGATCCCGCTAATAGGCGCGAAGGCGCTTTTGATATATTAGTTGAAAATGGGAAAATAAAAAAGGTAGCGGAAAATATAAGCGATAAAGCAAAACTTGTTATTGACGCAAAAGGAAAAATCATAACCCCGGGCTTAATAGACATGCATGTGCACTTGAGAGAGCCCGGCAGGGAAGATATAGAAACAATAAAGTCCGGTACGCGCGCGGCGGCGGCAGGGGGCATCACAAGCGTTTGTGCGATGCCGAATACAGAGCCCGCCACAGACGATGCAAAAAACGTAAAGCGCCTAAGAAATATTATTGAAAAGGAAGCCCTGATAAATGTTTTTATCGTTGGCGCCATTACAAAGGGACGGATGGGCGCGGAACTCGCGGACATGAAATCAATGAAAAAAGAAGCAGTCATCGCGTTTTCAGACGATGGCAGCGCAATACAGGACGAGTCCATTATGGCTGGCGCTTTAACAAAAGCTAAGGGAGAAGACCTTTTTTTGATATCGCATTGCGAAAATAAAACCCTTTCGGAAGGAGGCGTTGTAAACGAAGGAATAGTAGCTACGAAATTAGGGTTAAAAGATATTCCAAAAAAAGCAGAGTATGAATTCGTGGAAAGGGATATAGGCCTTGCTAAAAAAACAGGCGCAAAAATACACATAGCCCATGTTAGCTGCAAGGAATCGGTGGATATAATAAGGAAGGCGAAGAAAAACGGCGTGAATGTTACGGCGGAAACAGCCCCTCACTATTTCAGCCTGGACGAAAGCGCATGCTCTACATACGATACCCGCACAAAGATGAACCCACCGCTACGTTCTGCCGAAGATGTGGAAGCGATAAAAAAAGGGTTAAAAGACGGGACGATAGATGCGATAGCGTCGGATCACGCGCCTCACGGCAAACATGAAAAAGAGATAGAGTTCGAATTTGCCGCTTTCGGGATTATAGGGCTTGAAACGGCTTTGCCCCTGTCGATTATGAACCTTGTGGAGAAAAAACTTATTTCCTGGAATAAGCTGGTAGAGCTTATGTCTCTCTATCCGGCGAAAATCCTGGGGTTACGCAACAAGGGAAACTTATCGCCCGGGAGCGACGCCGATATAACAATAATCGACCCGGAGAAGAAATGGGCTTATACCAAAGAATCGATACTCTCAAAAAGCAAAAACTCACCTTTCATAAATTGGAAATTTAAAGGCAAAGCGATAACTGTGATTGTCGGGGGCAATATAGTAATGCAAAATGAAAACTTTACAATAGCGCGAGATACGGGATTATGTTCATAGCGGATTTTCACGTACATTCAAAATATTCGAGAGCCACAAGTAAAGAAATGGATATAGATAATCTTGCCAGGTGGGCCAAAATAAAAGGAATAAATCTACTGGGCACGGGCGATTTTACGCACCCGGATTGGCTTAAGGGACTAAAGGAAAAACTTAAGGAAATCGAATACGGAATTTACGAACATGGCAATGTTTTCTACATGTTGACCTCGGAGGTGTCTAATATATATTTTAAAACCGGGAAAATACGAAAAATCCACAACATAATATTCGCGCCGTCTTTCGAAATCGTAGAAGAAATTAACAGTTTCTTATCACAACACGGCAATCTCTATTCTGACGGAAGGGCGATGCTCCGCATAGAGTCGGACAAGATGGTTAAAGGTCTTTACAAGATAAACAAGGACATATTTGTAGTGCCGGCTCACGTGTGGACGCCGCATTTTAGCTTATTCGGGGCCAATTCAGGGTTTGATTCTATAGAGGAGTGCTTCGGCGAACAGACTGCAAAGATTTTTTCAATAGAAACAGGGCTTTCCTGCTATGATGACGAGACAGAGGTTTTGTCGAAAGACGGGTGGAAAAAATTTTCTAAAGTTCATTCCCGCGATGAACTTTGTACTTTAAATATTAGAACAAACGAAATTGAATTCCAGACCCCTACAAAAGTTTTTACTTATAAGTATAAAGGTAGGATGTATAGACTTAAAACAAAACGAGTTGATTTGTTAGTAACCCCCAATCACAAGCTTTTATACAGCCCTTGCGATTTTCGGAATCGAAAGCCATATTCTTTAAAAGAGGCCGAACTATTATTCGGAAAGTCAAAAATATTTAAAAAGGACGGCATTTGGGTCGGAAGAGATCCAAAGTATTTTATTCTACCGGCAGTTAATATTAGGCATGGAAGTCGTTATTATTCGGGGAACAGAGTGAAAAAAAAGAAAGAAATTCCCATAAAGCCCTGGTTAAAATTTTTTGGATTTTGGTTAGCCGAGGGATGGGTTAGCGAAGGGAAAAATGGAGATTATAATGTTTGCGTAAGCAATCGAAATCAAAATTTACTTAATGAAATTGAACGAATCCTTAATGGTTTTGGTTATAGGACATTTCGGGGAGACGATATTATTAGGGTGCGAAATTTTCAGCTATTCCATTATCTTAAAAAATTTGGAAAGTGTTATAATAAATTTATTCCTGTAGAAATAAAAGCCCTCTCCAAAGAGCTATTAGAAATCTTGTTTGAATATTATATTAAAGGGGATGGCCATATCTATGGCCGAACAAAAAAAGGATTGTCCGCCACTACGACATCAATTCGCCTAAGAGACGATTTACAAGAAATAGCCTTGAAAATGGGGATTTCAGCTTATTACAAATTAGGATATAGAAAAGGCAAGGTATTTATCTCTCCGGGTTGTAAAAAACTATACAAGCAAAGAAATGATAGCTGGATAATTTTCTTTATTAGACGTAACAGACCTATAATTTTGCCTTCCACGATTAAAAAACATAATTATACAGAGTCTTGGGTGAATTACGACGGTTTGGTTTTCTGTGTCACTGTCCCTAATCATGTAATTTACATCCGTAGAAACGGCATTCCTCTTTGGTGCGGCAACTCTGACCCTGCGATGAATTGGCGCTGGTCGAAGCTGGACACATTCTCTTTAATGTCAAATTCGGATGCGCATAGTCCGTCTAAAATAGGAAGAGAGGCAAACGTTTTTAAGGAAAAATTCGGATACAAAGAATTGATAGATATATTGAAAACGAAAAATAGCGAAAAATTTTTATACACGGTGGAATTCTATCCCCAGGAAGGAAAATACCACTGGGACGGCCATAGAAAATGTAACGCCCGGCTCTCTCCCCAGGAGTCGAGAAACCTGAACTATAGATGCCCCACGTGCGGCGCAAAAGTAACAATAGGCGTTATGCAGCGAGTTGAAAAGCTCGGCGACAGAAGCGAAGGATTTATTCTTGAAAGCGCGCCGGGGTATAAAAACCTTGTGCCCTTGATAGAAATAATAGCCTCTGCATTAGGAATGGGCAGCGAATCACAGGCCGTAGAAAGGGAATATAATAATTTAATAGCTAAATTCGGAAACGAATTCAAGGTTCTTCTGGAAGCGCAGGATAGGAAAATAAACGAAGAATGCCAGCCAAAGATTGCAAACGGTATTTTGAATGCCAGAAAAGGAAACGTCGAAATCATTCCCGGTTATGACGGTGTATATGGTAAAGTAAGCGTGCGTAAAAGCGAAGAAGGCAAAAAGGAGAAACAGCTCGAACTCTTTTAGGATAAACATGCCTAGCTTGACCCTGCTTGCTCGAGTAGGTTCTCGAGCGTGTGTTAGGAGGATACTAACGCACGGAAGCGAGAGAACCTACTCGAGCAAGCAGGGTGGATGGAAAGAATACTTAACTTATGAAACAATTTAAAGCGAAAGTAATCTCAAACAAAAAAATAGCGAAAGATCACTATATATTGTCTTTTAAGGCAGCCGGGCTTAGAAAAAAAGTAAAACCGGGGCAATTTTTTAACGTAAAAGTCAACAATTCGTATAAACCGCTCTTGCGAAAGCCCTTCGGCGCCCATAAGATTACCAGGAAAGGAATCGAAATTTTATATAAAGTCGTTGGAGAGGCCACGGAAATTTTATCAACCAAGAAAAAAGGGGACGTATTAGACGTTCTGGGGCCGCTGGGCAACGGTTTTGACTTTAAGTCTACGGCCCATTCATCGGCAAAGACCGGGACGGGCAGCCCGCAACCTGTTGTAGCCACATTGGTTGCAGGGGGGCATGGCGTAGCGCCGCTTGCGGCGCTTGGGAAAGAATTATCCGACGCCGGGCATAAATTATCTGTTTTTATCGGGGCACGAAGCAAAAAAGAGGTTGTTTGCGAAAAAGATTTCCGAAAAATAGGCGCTAAAGTATTTGTCGCCACCGAAGACGGCTCCAAAGGCTATAAAGGTCTAGTAACCAATTTACTGAAGAATAAATTACGACATACGACATACGACATACGAGATACGATTTACGCTTGCGGGCCAAATCCAATGCTTAAAGAAGTTGCAAAACTTGCTAAACGTTATAAAATACCGTGTCAGGTTTCGCTCGAGGAATATATCGCCTGCGGCACGGGAACGTGCCTAGGCTGCGCCGTCAAGACACGTAGCGGGTATAGACTTGTATGTAAAGACGGGCCCGTTTTTGACGCGAAGGAGATTATATGGAGATGAAAAAGGGACACATGACACATGACACAAGGACACGAGACAACGCTGCTTTAGAGGTTTCGATAGGGAAATTACGTCTTAAAAACCCGGTGATTTTAGCTTCCGGGACAGCGGGATTCGGCAAAGAAATAAAGGACCTCATCGATATCAATAAACTCGGGGCCATAGTTACGAAAACCATTACCCTTAATAAGCGGGAAGGGAACCCGCCGCCGCGGATTGTAGAAACACCTTCAGGACTTTTGAATTCTATAGGGCTGGATAACGACGGCCTCAAGGATTTCTGTTTTAAGAAAGTTCCGCACCTCGAGAGGCTGAAAATACCGGTTATCGTAAGCATTGCCGGCGATAGCACCGAAGAATTTTTAAAGCTGACAAGGGAATTGTCAAAAATAAAGTGCGTCAAGGCCCTGGAAATAAACCTTTCCTGCCCGAACGTTATTCATAAAGGCACTAAATGCAGATTTTTAGCGCAGGATAAAATAGCCGTGCGCAAAATAATCAAAAAAATTAGAAAAACGACATCGCTTACTTTAATAGCAAAGCTTTCGCCGAACGTAACGGACATAGGCGCGATTGCAAAAGAAGCCCAAAAAGCTGGGAGCGACGCGATTTCTCTTATAAACACTTATCCGGGCATGCTCGTCGACACAGACACCATGAAACCGAAGCTCGGGAATATAACTGGCGGGTTAAGCGGCCCGGCTATAAAACCTTTAGCTTTAAAATGTGTATGGGACGTGTATAATACGGTTAAGATACCCGTAATCGGCATGGGTGGGATAATGGATTGGCGGGACGCAATAGAGTTTATCCTCTCGGGGGCAAGCGCGGTACAGGTCGGAACGGCAAATTTCATAAACCCGAGGGCGCCCTTGGAAATTATAAAGGGGATAAAGGAGTATTTGGGAAAAAGGAAGATAAAGAGTATAAAATCGTTAGTAGGCAAGCTTAGAACATAACCCCACACTTACCCTCCTTCGCCGAGGCTACGGAGGGCAGGCGTGTGGGGAATACCGCGCCCATGAAGGATGCTACAGGCGCCTGCCTGCCGGCTCGCCTCTCGGCGAAGCCGAGGGCAGGCAGGTAAGCCTGTAGAGGAAGCATGAATAACAAACTGATCGTTGCATTAGATGTAGATTCTTTCGATAAAGCAAAAAAGCTAATCAATAAATTATCCCCTTATGTCAATATATTCAAAGTAGGAAGCGAACTTTTTGTAAGCGCCGGCCCCGGAATAATCGAGTATATAAACAAGAAACGAAAAAAGGTTTTTCTGGACCTTAAATTTTTCGATATACCGAACACGGTTGCGAAAGCCACGCTGGCAGCGGCAAGGCATAACGTCTTCATGCTAACGCTTCACGTATCGGGCGGCAGTGACATGCTAAAGAAAGCGAAGAAAGCTTTAAAAGACAAAAATAAAATGCCGCTTCTTTTGGGCGTTACCGTTCTTACGAGTAAAGAAGTAAAAAGCCGAAGAGAAATTATTAAACTCGCGCATTTGGCGAAAAAGGAATCCCTCGACGGAATTGTGTGCTCTGCCAGAGAAACGACGAGCGTCAAAAAGGCCTGTGGCAAAAACTTTATAGTAGTGAATCCCGGCATCAGGCCTTCATGGGCGAAGGAGGACGACCAGAAAAGAATTACCACCCCGAAAGAAGCGGTTGAAAACGGGGCTGATTTTATTGTAATAGGTAGGCCCATAACAGAGGCAAAAAACCCGGCTCTGGCAGCGAAGAGGATTTTAAAAGAATTGGAAGGTTAGAAAACCATGTAGAAGGGAGCGCTCCGGTTGCTCGAGTGGGTTTTTGAGCGTGTGTTAGGATTACACTAAAGCACGGAAGCGAGAAAACCCACTCGAGCAACCGGAGAGGATACCATGACGACAAAAGAAATCTTAGATATTTTCCGAAAAACAGGCGCGATACTCGAAGGCCATTTTAAACTGTCAAGCGGACTTCACAGCGCCCAGTACCTTCAATGCGCCCGCGTTCTTCAGTTCCCCAGGCATGCCAAAAAGCTTTGCGGAGCCCTTGCAGAAAAGTTCAAGAGCACAAGACCGGACGTTGTCATAGCGCCGGCCCTCGGCGGCATTGTCGTCTCGCATGAAGTGGCAAGAGCGCTTGACGCACAAAGTTTATTTACGGAAAGGGTCGAAGGGAAAATGGCTCTCCGTCGGGGGTTTGAATTAAATAAAAAGGACAAGATTTTAGTTGTCGAGGACGTAGTGACAACGGGACTTTCAACAAAGGAAGTCATAGAGGTTGTAAGATCCTTCGGCTCTGAGATTGTCGGAGTGGGGTGCCTCGTTGACCGTTCGGCCGGAATAGATTTCGGCGTAAAGACCGAAAGCCTTATAAAGATCGATATCCCTACATATAAATCCGAAAATTGCCCTTTGTGCGCCGCTAAAATCCCAATAACCAAACCAGGCTCGCGAAAATAAGTTGCAATCCCCACCGTTATAGCATATAATTTTAATAATGAATAAACTCTCGAGATTATATAAATAGGAGATTATCATGGCGGAAGAACTGAAAGCCCTTATAGAAAAAATAAAGGAAGACGGCGTTAAGGCCGCGGAGGAAAAAGCAAGATCTATAGAAGAAGAGGCGAAAGAAAAAGCAAGCGCTGTCATGGAAAGGGCCAAAAAAGAAGCCGGAAACCTTATATCGGACGCCGGGGAAAGAATCGCCAGAATGGAAGAAAGCGCGAAAGAAACTATAAGGCAGGCCGGAAGAGACCTGGCGCTTTCTTTAAAAAAAGAAATAAACGGCATGCTTGAGAGGATTGCGCTGTCCCATGTCAGAGAAGCGCTCCGGCCCGAGGAGATGGCTAAAATCATAACATCACTTATCAGGATCCCAAAAACCGAGGGGGAAAAAGGTATCGTGATTTCACTCGGCAAAGAGGATATCGGTAAATTAGAAAAAAGCCTTTTGAAGGAACTTAACCAGGAGATGAAAAAAGGGATAACCTTGAGGTCTTCGGGTGATATCCGCGGCGGGTTCTTAATAAGCTACGACGGAGGGAAATCCTCTTACGATTTTTCGGGTAAAGCGCTCGCGGAATATCTTGCCGGTCGCATTAGACCGAATCTGGCCGAGATGATGAAAGAATTGTCCGGGGGTGGCAAAAAGTGACCAATACCCCTAGCTATTACACATATTTGATATCGAGCCTACCCATGCTTCATTTCGGAAGAAGTGCGCCTTTTTCTTTTGAAAGATTTCTCGAGATGTGCGAGGACCTTGTATCGGAAACCGACATTAATGTCATAAAGGCCGCCAGAAACATAACCGAAAGTCCATATGATAATTCCTACCCCACGCTCGGGAAATGGCGCGCCTTTGACACGGCACTGAGAAACGAATTGGTAAAAATAAGGGCCGGCCGCAAACACGAAGACCCCATTAAATATCTACGTAAGGACGGATACGCCGAACCCACCGTAAGCAACATCGCGATGAACGCTTATAAAAATCCCTCTATCCTTGAATCCGAAAGAATGCTGGACGAAGAAAGATGGCATTTCCTGGAAGAATTGACCTCGGGCAATTTTTTCAACATAGATTTTCTCATAACGTATGCTCATAAGTTGTTGCTTGCGGCAAAATGGGAGAGGATAAACGAGGCAGAGAGGCCCCGTCTTTTAGAAGAGGCGATATGGCATCAAAAAGAATCGGACGCATAATAAAAATTAACGGCAATATGGTGACCGCTCTGGTGGACGATTTTATCGTCCAGAACGAAGTCGCGTATATTGTTCACAAGAAGGAGCGGCTAAAATCCGAGGTAATACGCATAAGAGATAAAAATGCCGAAATGCAGGTATATGAGAATACAGGCGGCCTCGAGATAGGGGAAGAGGTAGAGTTTACGGATGAGCTTCTTTCCGTTGAGCTGGGACCAGGGCTTTTAGGCCAGATATTTGACGGATTGCAGAACCCGCTTCCGGCCCTGGCCGAAAAGTGCGGCTTTTTTCTTGAACGCGGCGTATACCTTGAAGCGCTTCCCGATGCGGCAAAATGGGAGTTTACCCCCTCTGTCAAAAAAGGCGACATACTGCGAGCGGGCGATAAGCTCGGCCATGTCCCGGAGAAGATTTTTAAACATTACATAATGGTTCCCTTCGACCTCAAGGGCAATCTCGAACTCGTATCAATAGCGAAAAAAGGCGTATATAATTTAAAAGAACCCATCGCAAAATTAAAAGACGAATCCGGCAATGCGCACGATGTCTTTCTCCAGCAGATATGGCCGGTTAAGATTCCCATACGCTCGTATAGGGAGAAATTAAAGCCCCAGGAGCCGCTCGTTACTAAAATGCGCATCATAGATTCCCTCTTTCCCGTCGCTCGCGGAGGGACATACTGTATTCCGGGGCCTTTCGGCGCGGGAAAGACCGTGCTTCAGCAACTTACGGCAAGGCACGCGGAAGTTGATATAGTTATCATAGCGGCCTGCGGGGAGCGGGCCGGCGAGGTAGTCGAGACATTAAAAACGTTTCCAAAGATGAAGGATCCGCGAACCGGCAGGCCCTTAAGCGACCGGACAGTAATAATCTGCAATACGAGCTCAATGCCGGTTGCGGCGAGAGAATCAAGCGTCTATACAGCTGTTACCATTGCGGAATACTACCGCCAAATGGGATTAAATGTTTTGCTCCTGGCTGATTCTACTTCAAGGTGGGCGCAGGCCATGAGGGAGATGTCCGGACGTCTGGAAGAGATCCCGGGCGAAGAGGCATTTCCGGCTTACCTTGAATCACGGATAGCCTCTTTCTATGAGCGCGCAGGCGCCGTAAGGCTTAACGACGGGACAAAGGGTTCCGTTACCATAGGCGGCACGGTAAGCCCTGCAGGCGGGAACTTTGAGGAACCGGTCACGCAGGCTACGCTTAAAGTCGTCGGCGCATTTCACGGACTTTCGAGAGAACGCTCGGACGCGCGGCGGTACCCGGCTATCGATCCCTTAATAAGCTGGTCAAAGTACAAAAGCTTTATCGATGAGAAAGAAACAGAAACCGCCCGCCGAATCTTGCGCAAAAGTAGCGACGTCATGCAAATGATGAAAGTAATAGGGGAAGAAGGGACATCCCTGGCC
>JADHYL010000016.1 GCA_016782495.1 Candidatus Omnitrophota bacterium | reverse complement strand
AGGCGGTTGAAGAAGCGAAAAAATACATAATATCTGGCGATATTTACCAAGTCAACCTGTCGCAAAGGTTTAAAACTGACCTTGAGAGTGACGCGTTTTACCTCTACAGGATTTTAAGAACCATAAACCCCGCGTCGTTCGCCTCTTTTCTTAATTTTGCTCCCGTACAGATCTTAAGCGCTTCTCCGGAAAGATTTTTAAAAAAGAAAGACTGTACAATAGAAACACGGCCGATAAAAGGGACAAGGCCGCGCGGAAACAATCCCAAAGAAGATACAAGGCTTAGAAGAGAGCTTGCCAAGAGCAAAAAAGACAATGCGGAAAACCTCATGATAATAGATCTGGAGCGAAACGATCTCGGCCGGATTTCTGAATATGGAAGCGTGTACGTTACGGAATTCATGACATGCGAGGAATACGCCACTGTATTCCACCTCGTTTCGGAAGTACGTGGCCGGCTTAAAAACAAAATCGATGCAATGGATTGCCTGATAAATTGTTTTCCCGGCGGCTCCATCACCGGTGCCCCTAAAATACGTTCTATGGAGATCATAGAGGAACTCGAGCCAGTAAAGAGGGCTGTTTATACGGGCTCTATAGGCTATATAAGTTTTAACGGCAACATGGATACTTCAATCGTGATACGAACGCTTCTTGTCAAAGAAAAAAGCCTGTATTTTCACGTCGGTGGCGGCATAGTTTATGATTCCGATCCCGAAAAAGAATACGAGGAAACACTTCACAAGGCGAAGGCGCTTATAGAAGCGATAGAGTTTGCAGCCCCTTGCCTGCAGACTTTCCGTCGGAGGAAAACGACTCTATTATGAAAGCAATGCAGATAGCCTATTTAAATGGAAAATTTATGCCGTTAAACAAAACCAAAGTGCCTGTTTTGGACCGAGGCTTTCTATACGGCGACGGGGCATTCGAGACCATGCGCGCCTATAACGGTACCGTGTTTCTGGCAAGGGAGCATGTAGAAAGGCTCTCGGAAACGCTTAAAAAAATGCGTATCCGCGCGAAAATAAAAACACCAGAGATGCTAAAGATCGTAAACTTGCTGCTTAAAAGAAATGGGTTTTCGGAAAAAAGTGAAAAAGACGCATATATAAAAATAATAGTAACGCGCGGAAAAACATCCGGTCTATTAGCACCTTCGGGAAGAGAACGAAACACTGTTTTGCTTTATGCGTTGCCTTACAGGGGACTTCCGGAACGCATTTACATAAAAGGCATAAAAGCCGGTATTTGCCCGGCATGTCATAACGAGAAATCCGGCACTGCCGGGCATAAGACGCTAAATTATTTAAATAACATCCTTTGTCTTTACGAAGCCAAAAATAACGGGTTCGACGATACCATACTTCTTGATACGAAAGGTTTTGTGGCAGAGGCGTCTGGCGCAAACATCTTTTTGGTAAAAAGAAATAACCTCTTTACGCCACCGGGGTTTTCGGGAATCCTGCCCGGCATAACAAGAAAAGAGATTATGCGTATCGCAGCCAGATTCCTTAAGCTCAACGTTAAGGAGAAATGGATAAACCTGCAGTTTTTACGCGCATCCGACGAAATATTTATCACAAATTCCCTTATCGGTATATTGCCTGTGGTGAGAGTAGGGGAAAAAGCCGTTGGAAAGGGCGGACCCGGCCCTGTAACAAAAGCCCTGAGAGTGCTTTTTAAGGAAATTGTTAACGAACATTGTGAAAAGCGTAGCTAAAAATGGAACGAAAAAAAATTTTAGCCTATTTGTTAACCATCTGCAAAACATTGGTTTACATTGTAGCTATCTTGCATAGTTTTTCGGGGACCGCTTTTTCCGAGGAAAGTATCCGGCTAGAACCGGTCGTTGTAACAGCCAAGAAGCAGGATGAGAAAAATGTGGATTTCCAGGTTTCATCGGATAGAAAGGACTCAATTACTGTCGACGGTAAAGAAGCAGCTTCAAATTTTTCAGTTTCAGAACTGCTCAAAAAGTTTTCCCTCGCGGACGTAAGAACAAGAGGCCCTTATGGCGTGCAGTCCGACATAAGTTTAAGGGGAGCGCCTTTCGAAGAAAATCTTGTCTTGCTGTACGGAATAGGTCTTAATGACCCTAAAAGCGGCCACCATAACATGGACCTTCCGCTCACGCTATACGATACGGAAAAAATAGATGTAGAATACGGTTCCCTGTCGGCTATCTACGGATCAGGGGCTATCGGGGGCGCTATCAACATTATTCCCAGACAACCGCAAGATAAATTGGGATTTTTCGTTTCATCCGCTACGGGGCCGTGGGATTTTTACACCGGTGCGGCATCTTTAAATATTCCGGCCGGTCCGTTGAAAAACAGAACCTCTGTCGAGTGGAAGAGGAGTACAGGCTTTGCTCCCGAAACGGAATTCGACACCCTTATTGCCTCCTCTCATAGCGTGGCAGAGTTTGGAAATACGAAGTTCGAAACCTTTCTCGGATATCTTACGAAAAAATTCGGTGCAAGCAACTTTTATTCCGACCTCTATCCGAACGAGGAAGAAAGCATAAATACAGGGCTTTTAATCACAAAAGCCGAGATAAAAGAAGAGGGGGTTTCTATCCTGCCTGTTTTTTACTGGAAAAGGCTTCAGGATAAATTTATCCTGGACAGGAACAGAAGGGATTTCTACCGAAACGACCATACCACCAATATATACGGCGGGGAAATAAAATCACGCGTTGAGACTTCTATCGGGAATGTCTCTTTCGGTGTGGTCGTCGGAAACGAGGATATCTCGAGTACGAGCCTTGGCAGCCATTATCGCATAAAAAACGGGTCCTTTCTGGGTTACGAAAGCAGGTTCGGGAATTTGCTTTTAGACGCCCGTTGCCGCCTGGATTATTATTCTACTTTCGGGTTGCAATTTTCACCGTCTTTGCGTCTCGGTTATGAAATAACCCCTAATTTTTTTCTGAAAGGGGGTGCCGGCCGGGCATTTCGTGTGCCGACCTTCACCGAACTTTATTACTCCAGCCCCGCGAACATAGGAAACCCTGACCTTAAGCCGGAAACAGGGTGGACGTATGATACCGGCCTCAGCTATAAAACGCGCGGAATGATTTTGTCCGGAACGATTTTTCTGCGTAATACGGAAGGCGTTATTGACTGGACAAGACGCGCTCCCCAGGACGCATGGCGGACAGAAAACATAGGCGACTTTGATATTTACGGCATAGAGACATCATTTACATTTGAGTTCGAAGAATTCATTAAATCAGCGCCCCTTAAAAGCATTGCCCTGAAATACGCTTATCTCGAGAGCACGGATAAAAAAGGCATTACCTCCAAATACGTTCTTGAATACCTGAAACATAATTTAACCGCTCTCCTGAAATGTGAGCTGCCGTTCGGGTTTACGCAGGAGATTAATTTCAGCTTCAGGAAACGCATCGGAAGCAAAAGGTACTTTCTGCTTGATTCGACGATATACAAGGACGTAGGACTCAAAAAGGGCAAGATGACATGCTTTGTAAAATTGAGCAATATTTTTGACACGAGGTATAAGGAACAGGGCGAGGTTGAAATGCCCGGTTTTGCCGTTTTCGGCGGCGGCAGCGTTAAATTTTAGGGCAAGATTGACAAAAGAGAATTTTTATAGTACCCTAAGTAAACACATAATATACGGAGGTATTTATGCATATAATCAGCTCACTATCTATAGGCAGGGAGATAATCGTGAAAAAATCCTTTGTGAGGGCTATTTTCATGATGAGCTTCATAATAATGACGGCACTAGGTGCATATATCCGCATACCACTTCCCTTTACGCCTGTTCCGATAACGCTTCAGACGTTTTTTGTATTGTTATGCGGTGCTGTGCTCGGGAGAAAACTTGGATTTATCGCGCAGCTTTCTTATGTTGCGCTCGGTACGCTCGGTGCGCCCCTTTTTCAGGGTTACGGCGCAGGTTTACTGTATCTTCTCGGACCCACGGGCGGATATCTGATCGGATTCGTAATAGCGTCTTTTGTGGTAGGCGCGCTTATTGATAGAAGCGCTAAATCGCCAGGACTCTTTTACGTAGCGTTTTCGATGACTATAGGACTTCTTGTGATTTATGCATGCGGTGTCCTTCGCCTTGCGGCAATCTGTAGGTTGACCATCGCGGAGGCTTTCTCTCTCGGTGTTATTCCATTTGTTCCGGGTGCCCTTTTTAAAATTGCCGCCGCATCCTGGATTTATTCAAAGATAAAAACGAAAACCGACGGTTTAATAAAGTAAAAAATGAAAGGGTTCAGGAGAGAAGGTCTTTTAATAACGGTACTGGCCATATTTGCCGGTTTTCTTTTTTTCACCGGTCTGGATACCATGCCGCTTACGGATCCGGATGAAGTTTTCTACGCAGAGACTGCCAGGGAGATGACGGAGCGCGGCGAATTCCTCACGCCTTACATATTCGGCAAACCCCAGTTCGAAAAACCACCGTTTTATTACTGGCTTGTTATCCTTAGTTTCAGGGCTTTCGGGATAAACGAGTTTTCGGCAAGATTTCCGTCCGCGCTACTGGCCATTTTCGGCGTAATCGGCGTCTATCTTCTGGGCAGGGCAATGCTCAACAGGCGTGCGGCTTTTCTTGCGGCGGTTATAATGGCTACAAGCGTAGAGTACCTGGCTTTATCCCGGGCCTGCGTTACCGATATGGCCCTGGCTGTTTTTATTCTCTACGCGTTTTTATTTTTCTTTTACGGACATAATTTCACAAGCGGTAAAACAAAGTGGTATCTTTTCTCCGCTGCCTTTCTCGGCATTGCCGTTCTTACAAAAGGCCCGATAGGGGTCTTGCTTCCGGTTATTATCATAGGCATATATCTTACTGCCGCAAAAGACCTTAAAAGTTTAAAAAAAATACCTTTCCTAAGCGGTACCCTGTTGTTTTTGGCTATTTCCCTGCCGTGGTATTTTCTTGTCTATAAAACGCACGGCAAGGAATTTATAGATATGTTCTTCGGATTCCATAATATTACGCGTTTTCTTCATCCGGAACACCCCTCCAGCGATTTTCTATACTATTATATTATCGTGATACTCGCCGGATTTTTTCCGTGGAGCGCTTTTCTCCCCGTATCCCTCTGGCAGGCCCGGAGAGAAAAAGAACAAAGGATAAGGAGGTCAAATCTTTTTTTGATTATCTGGTGCCTTGTTATATTCATATTCTTTACGTTTTCAAGGACAAAACTGGTTACTTACGTTTTTCCGCTTTTTCCCGCACTTGCACTCTTAACGGGAGGGGCGTGGGACGGGTTCTTGCGGGAGGAACTTGAGCAGAAAATACGAAGATCAGTGAAAATTTCCTCCTGTCTTTTTTTCGCTATTATTGTCGGAGGCATGATAGGATTTTACGTCCTGGTAAAAATAAGATATCCGGCCATCGCCTGCGTGTCTGCCGCCATAGCCGTGATTTTTATTTTGGTAATGGCATTTTTTACGCTGCAACTTTTAAGAGAAAGATATTTGAGAGCTCTTATCGTCTTCATGGTTTCATTTATGATCCTTGTTTTCCCGGTAACCCGTTTTGTTTTACCCGAGATAGGGAAGTACGAATCAAGCAGGGAAATATCGAAAGAAGCCCTTAAATTCGCCACTGGAAACGAAGTTATAGGTGCGGAAACCCATTACAGGAGGGGAGTCGCTTTTTATACCCTCAGGGAAGATATCCCGGATGTCCACAAGTGGCGCGATATAACAAGGTTTTTACGCAGGAAAGACAGGGTATGGGCTATTATAAAAGATAAAAATCACAGACTACTTTATTCGGGTGCGTCGCCGCCTGACTGGCCGACCTACGTTGTATACAAGCTCGGTAAGAAAGTAATGGTGACCAATAAAATTCCGAAGGACGGCAAGTTTTTGAAAATGAGGACCAAAAATGAACCGGACTAGCATTTCTTTCGTTGTCCCCATGTATAACGAGAGAGGCGCCATAGCCGATACGATAAAAGAGCTTGGCGAAATAGGCAAAGAGTTTACCGATAGCTACGAGATTATCGTAGCCGACGACGCTTCCACCGACGGGAGCGCTTCCGTCGTGGATGAGATAGCCAAAAAAGACCCACGCGTAAAAAGCGTACGTCTTGCGAAAAACACAAAATTCGGAGGCGCCCTGAAAGCTGCGATAGAAAAAGCGCAGAATGACATCATTGTTTATACAGATTCAGACATGCCGGTAGAACGCCAAGATATCAAAAGCGCCTTTTCCGCGCTGAAGGATTGCGATATTGTAAGCGCTTTCAGCAAGGTTGAAAAAGGCAAGAATCTTAAACGGATAATAATGTCAAAGGTGTACAATTTTTTAATCCAGGCACTTTTTGGAATGGATATAAAAGACATAAATTCAGGCTTTAAAATTTACAGAAAAAAAGTTTTCACAGGCATAAAACTCGGTTCAAAAAGTCCCTTCATAGATGTCGAGATATTTATAAGGGCCCTTGAGAAAAAGTGTATTATAAAACAGTACCCTCTTGTATTTAAAAGCGGAAAAAAGGATAAATCCTACATTTCGCGCCCTGCGGTAGTTTTTAAAACAATACAAGACATGATCAGCTTTAAAATAAGAAGGTAGAAAGAGTGGAAAAGAAACTTGTGATAAATGCTGATGATTTCGGCTTGGCGCCCGACATAAACAGAGGCGTCATAAAATGTTTTAAAGAAGGAGCTGTTACTGATATGAGCCTGCTTGCTGCGGGCGCATCGTTTGAACACGCTGCCGGGCTCGCCAGGGAACATAACATAAATGCCTTAGGTGTTCATCTTGCCCTTACGTGTTCCTTTAAACCCGTAAGCCCTGAAAAAGACGTCCCGACCCTTCTTGGAACAAATTCCGTATTTCCGAAAAACTACAAGACCTTTTTAACAAAGTATTTTGCAGGACTCGTAAAAGGCGAAGAGATTTCCAGGGAGTTCGCGAACCAGATTGCCAGGATTAAAAAAGAGGGATTTAAAATAACGCATGTTGACAGCCACCAGCACGTTCACATGGTCCCTGGAATATTGAAAATCCTCATGAAGCTGGCGAAAGATGAAAACATAGAATACGTTAGGTTCCCTTTTGAAAAGATAGGTTTTTTAAAGAAACTCTCAGCGCCGCCTATCTGGGCGCGCAATATTCTTTTATCGTCAATGTGCCGCTTATCGAAAAAATCCCTTGATTTAGCGGGGATAAAGCATAATAATTATTTCATAGGCCACGCTTCTTCGCACAGGCTGAAAGAGAGAGAGTTAGATCTTATTATAGCCGGCCTAAAAGAAGGATTAACCGAGTTTGCATGCCATCCGGGATATCTTACAGGAGATATTAGAAAAAAACATCCTTCTCACAGAAATTCCGAAGAAGAACTGAAAATCCTTTGTGGTGAAAATTTTCTTAAGAAAATAAATAAACAGTCGATTAAGCTGGCCCCATATTGAAATCAATATCGGCCGGACAGCTGAGAACAGGCGGAAGTGGCGGAACTGGCAGACGCGTACGGCTCAGGACCGTATGGCCGAAAGGCCTTGAGAGTTCGACTCTCTCCTTCCGCACCAATATGGGGTTTGCCTGGCAGGTATGATTTTTATTTTTTGACTTTGTTTTAACAAACAATTATGTTATACTGAATAAACCATATGCAATGCGGGAAGATAGAAAAAGGAGGAAAAACATGAAAAAAATCTTTGCGGTACTGACAATATTTGCTCTCATTTCTCTTACGGTTTCGTGCAGTCCTTACCATGGCACAAAAGAGACACTGAAAGGAACGGGCAGAGGAACAACGGATATCGTGGAAGGCGCAGGAAGGGGAGTGACAAATTTCGCCAAGGGAAGCGTAGATACGGTAAAAGAAACGGCTGAAGCGACAGGGGAATTTGTCACGGGACGCGGTTCGGAAGCTTCAGAATCAGGCAGGAGTGCTGTCAACGCCGGAGCAGGCGGTATAAAGGACATTATTGTTGAGCCGGTAAAAGGTGTCGGAAAAGGTTTGCAAAGTATTGACAGGGGAATCAAAAGAGCCACCGGACGAGAAGATATTAAATAATACCTGCATATAGAGATATCCTGTGAAGAGGGACGGTGCATGCGAAAGCTGTCCCTTTTTTACTCGGTTCATGCTTGATTTTACGAAAATATTACGATACAGTAAATACCCCGTTTTTTATGGCCACTGATAATATAATCGTTTCCAACAGGCAGGCACGCAGGGATTATTTCATACTGGAAACGTTCGAAGCGGGTATCCGGCTTCGCGGAAACGAGATCAAATCAATAAGAAAAAGACTGGCCAATTTAAAGGACAGTTTTGCGAGAATCGAAAAAGGCGAGATCTTTTTAAATAATTTGCATGTAAGCCCCTACGAATTTGCCAGGCGCGAGGAAATAGATTCGAAGAGAACAAGAAAGCTTCTCCTTAAGAAGAGCCAGATACGATATTTATCCGCAAAAGTTTCAGAAAAGGGACTAGCATTGATCCCGCTTGCAATATATCTTAAAGGGAGCCTCGTCAAACTTGAACTTGCCCTTGCTAAAGGTAAAAAGTTCTACGACAAGAGAGAGGCGCTTAAGCAGAAAGAAGCGAAGCGCGAGATGGACAGGGCCTTTAGGGGCAAAAAGAGATATTAGATCTCAATAAAACAAGTTTGTTTAACTAGTAGGCTTTTGGAAATTAGGATTTATTCGGGATTTACAATTTGTTATTTGAAATTTATGGACTTTGGGGGTGAAAGGTTTCGACCTTGCTCTCTGACCAAGAAGCAGCATGTATAGGTTGTCAGGAGGCCTATTCAAAACCTGGCAAAAAACAAACGCAAACTACAATCCAGTAGCCGAAGCCGAGTCAATCTTGGCTGAGGATGCGTTACATGTTCCTCAATTTGCAGGAACAGCTCCATTAGTAAGTATCCTGGGATACTAATACGGAGTTCAGCTAAGCAGGGTAATTCAGGGGTTAGCTTCAGGTCCCTGGGTGAAATTAAAAGGAAGCTGCTTCCTTCCGGATCCCGTTTTCTGGAGCCGGAAGGAATAAGACAAAAAGCTAACTAAACATGTAGATACTTCTGGATCGAGAACTAGGGACCCGGGTTCGAATCCCGGCACCTCCACCAATTAAAAAAGGGTTCGTCTTGGCCTTCGGCCTCGCGAACCCTTTTTTAATTCCAAGGGGAAAACCTAGGGTTTTCCCCTCCCTTATAGAATCCCACCCCTTTTACATAGGTGTCTCTTCGCTCCTCCTTGTTTTCCCGGCACCTCCACCACCCTTCGACGTAGCTTTGTATCGTTTCAGAAGTTGAATTCAACCTGTCCCCGGAACTGAACTTAAAACTGTTCCCAGGCCTCAAGATAACCCTTGAGGCCATTTGCTTTTGGTGGTATATTTAAAGCAAGCTATCCGAGGACACTTCTAAGTTCAAAGCCAGGAACGGCTTGAACGGGAATTCTGAAATGGTACAAAACTACATATGAGGAAACAAAAAAAAACCGAATTTATTCCAAACCCGAATCATTATTACATAGCTTCCTTTCCCAGATCAGGAAATACCTGGGTTAGGTTTTTACTTGCTAATGTACTTTATGGCGGAACTGACCTCATTACCTTTCAGAAACTCGGTGAGATTATCCCCGACCGGCACCGTGAGATAGGTCGCAAATTTATAAGCGAACCAAATTCGCTATTCAATTCATTACCGGTGCAATCTGTGAAAATTCATGAACGTTATTCGCCAAACTTCCATAATATCATTTATGTCGTGCGAGACGGCCGGGACACTCTCACATCTTACTATTATTGGTTAAATGCCCGACGAAAAGAACATATATCATTGTCAGATATCATTCGCGGAAAGGCGGATCGTGGTTTATGGAGTAAGCACATCTTAGAATGGGTTAAGGGGGATTGCCACAAGAAAATGACTATAAGGTATGAGGATCTGCTGGATAATACGGAAAAAGAGCTGAGAAGGATAGTATCTTTTATAGATTTTAATATCGAATTACCAGAACTCTGCAGGGCTGTGCGTTTATCATCTTTTAAGAGATTGCAAG
>JADHYL010000015.1 GCA_016782495.1 Candidatus Omnitrophota bacterium | reverse complement strand
GCACTGGATCTTTTTTTTCTTAAGCTTTTTGCTTATAAGGCGGAGCTCATCTATTATGTCTTTTCCTACTATGCTTTCGTAATTTGATATCTTCATTTTTTAATCTGTTTTAGCGCACCTTTTTTGGATAATACTTATTAATTTCCTCCTTAAACCCTCAAGGGTAAAGGTGTAGGGGTCCATTGAAGCGATAACTTTACCGAGCTCCGGAAACCCGAGCGAAGTGTCTATCCAGAAAGAGAAGTCGTTTATTCCCCTTTCCAATCTCAGCCGCGCCTCGAATATGTGAAAATAAATGGCATGAACCGTGATTTTTTCCAGGATCATTATAAACTCTTTGAGATTATGCGCGGTAAAGCCGGTTGGCATGACAAAGCTGTGCGCTTTTATGAATTCGAATTCTTTCTGGTCCGGAGCATATCGGAGGGGGGCCTTCGTTTCAAAAAGGTGGTTTTCTATAGTGCTTATTATTTTCTCTCTCAGCTCCCTTATTGTGCTGAACTCGCATATGTCGATACTGGCTAGCTCTTCACCCAGTTTGTACTCTCCCAGAATATTTGACGCCCAGTACGCAAAATCATTGGGTGGCTCCGGAGAAATATAGTGGTGGCGCTGCAAGAAAACATGCGTATGATAATATATGACCGATCCCGAGACGTCTTTTATTCTTTCTACAAGCTCGCGAAGATTTCGCGCTTTTTTACCCGTAAGTTCGCGAAGCTTTACGCTTGTATAAAATTGAAAAGGGTGCTTGGCTTTCTGGGTTAATTTATTCACTACCTACCTAATATTTTTTTCTTCCAGTATTGTTTTTAAAAATCTTAAAACTTCTTTTGGGGAGCCAAGCCTGTATTTTGCCTTCGTTTTTTTCGGCTTTTCGGAAACAAGTATCGTCACGGCTTCTTTGCCTAACGCGTTAAAGGCGTCCTCGTCTGTTTTGTCGTCGCCGATACAAATAGGAAGAGCCCTTTTTGTCCTTCCGAGAATGCGTGTTACGATTTTGCCCTTATCCCATTTTATATTGGGCCTTACTTCCAGAACTTTTTTGCCCTCCGTAATTTTAATCTTTTTTTCTTTTACTAAGCCGCCTATTATATTCCAAAATGTTTTTTTAATCAATGGGATTTTTCGTTTATCGGCGAGCCTGTAGTGAAGGCTAAGCGTGAGATTCTTGTCCTCGACCAGCACGCCTCTTTGTTTTAATCTTGCTTTAAGGTCTCTATACGCTTTTTTCACGTAAGGTCTTGATTTCCTCGCTTGCGGATGGACGTATCTAAGGGCGGGGCCCATGGCCTCGAGGCCATGATTACCTATATAATAGAGGGTTTTCAATCCTACAAGGCGCTTAACATCCTGAAGGGACCTCCCGCTTAATATAAAAACCTTAGCCCATTTTTTTTTCGCCAATATTTTTAAAAGAGCTCTTGCTTTTTTCCCTATCTTTGCAAGGCGAGGCTTTTTTTTAATCGGGGTAATGGTGCCGTCGTAATCTAAAAAAAAGATTATTTTTTTGGCGCATTTAATCTTTGCTATTAAACTTTTTTTAGTTCTTCTAAGAATTTTCCCGCCCATTTATATATGTTGTTTTCCTTTACAACATTCCTTAGGTTTTCCATTCTTTTCATTTTTTCTTCTTTGGAAAGCTCTATCGCCTGTTTTATTGCTATCGCAAAATTTTCCCTGTCGTAAGGGTTTACGAATACTGTGTCAGCAAGCTCCCTGGACGCGCCCGTATAAGCACTCAAAAGTAATACGCCGTTTAAATCGTTTTTCGCCGCTATAAATTCTTTACACACAAGATTCATGCCGTCGTGCACGGGGCTGACGATGCAGGCGTCCGCCAATCTGTATAAAGCAAGGATCTCTTTTCTCGTCATGTGCCTTCTTAAGAATAGTATCGGAAACCATTTTTCGTTTGAGTGTTTCCAGTTTACCTCCTCCACGAGGTTATTAAGCGTCTCGTTCAGGTCCTTATACGCGCCTATGTGCATCCTGCTCAAACCGCCTTTTTGGATAAATAAAACTTTTCCCTTGTATTCCGGGTATTTTTCGAAGAAACGGTCTATCGCCTGTATTTTTTCGATTAATCCCTTAGTATAATCTATCCTGTCCAGGCCGACTATGACAAATTCGTTCTGGTCTATTGAGAATTCTTCTTTCAATTTATTCGCGGCTTTCTTGACATCCTCCGAATCAGCCTCTCTGGATATTTCCTCAAAATCCACGCTTATAGGAAACGCTCTTATGAGGGTTTCGTGCCCGCCGTAAGTGACAGAGGTTTTTTCCGTATCCACCCTGGCTTCCAGCTCCAATTTCACGCTTTCCATAAAATTGCTGCAGTGATACCTTATGTGAAACCCCAGAAGGTCATTCGTTAAAAGGCCTTGTAAAATTTCTACCTTCTGCGGGCATATCCTGAAAGCTTCCGGATTGGGCCAGGGTATATGCATGAAATGGGCCGTGAGTAATTTTTTGTTTTTTTCTTTTAACATTTTGCCGAGGAGAAAAAGGTGATAATCCTGTATCCATACGAACGCCTTCTTGTTTCCTACGATATCAAGAATTGTATCGGCGAATTTCTGGTTTACGATTTTATAATAAGCCCATTCCACCTCATCAAAAACAGGCCTCGTATAGGCCATGTGGCAGAGCGGCCATATGGCTTTATTTGAATAGCCGTAATAGTAGCCATTTTCCTCGTCTTTGTTGAGCCATATTCTTTTTAGCGTATACTGCGGATTATCGGGCGGAACCATTACTTCGTTATTTTTGTTTACCACATCCCTGTCAGCGCTTCCTCCTCCGTAAGCCACCCATGTACCTTTACATACCCTCATTATGGGATCGAGAGCCGTAACCGCGCCGCCGACAGGCCGCATGAACTCTACTTTGCCTTCTTTGTATATATGTATATAGGGTTCTCTGTTTGAGGCAATGATTAATAACCGGTTACCGATCGTTTTTTTTATTGTCTTACTGAGCTGTTCCTTGGTCCAGTACATCTTTGGGTCCTTTCGATTCCGTTTGAACCGTTTTCACGCGTTGATTTAGATGAGGAAAACGGTTCACAAATACACTTGTACCAGGTACACGCGTAGTCTCACGCCTGTACCTGAAATCCTTGTACCAGGTACACGCGTGATCTCACGTCTGTACCTGGTACAAGTACAAGTATTATATAACGGATTGGTTGCGCATTCAAGGATTAAACATTTCTAGCGGACAAAACTTACTAAAGCACGCTCGAGAGGAGTCTTCTTGTATACGGGTGTTGCGCCGAAGTGTATATCCGGTCCCGGGAGGCAAGTTCCACGATCTCGCCTTTATACATTACGGCGACCTCGTCCGCCATATATTCGACAACTCTTAAATCGTGCGAGATAAAAACATACGTGAGAGATAGTGTTTTTTGAAGGTCTTTCAAAAGTTTCAGTATATCCGACTGTATCAAGACATCAAGGCTTGAAACAGGTTCGTCAAGTATGAGAATTTTCGGATTAACGGCCAGGGCCCTGGCGATAGCGATTCTCTGCCTCTGGCCTCCGGAAAATTGGTGCGGATATTTCATTCTCTCCTCATAATCCAACTGCGTTTTGGAAAGCACGTCTTTCAGTATGGAGACTTTTTCGGCCTTTGACGCGCCGCGGATCGTGGGGCCTTCCAGCACAATGTCGCGCATCCTCATGCGCGGATCCAGAGAACTGTAGGGATCCTGAAAAACGATTTGCGCTACCCGGCGGGGAATCGTAACTTTTCCGCTGTCCGGTTGAATGAGACCCAAAAGAAGCCTCGCCAGCGTTGTCTTGCCGGAGCCTGACTCGCCCACAAGACCAACGGTTTTACCTTCTTCGATTTTCAAATTAACGTTTACTACGGCGCGAATTTTCTCTCCGGTATTTCTTAAAAGGCCTTTTTCTATTGCAAATGCTTTATTCAGATTTTTGGCCTCGATAAGCACCCTGCCCATTTTTGCGGGGTTTTCTTCGCGCGTTTCGGGCTTTATGGTTATTTTCGGTACCGCCAGAAGGAGCTTCTTCGTGTATTCTGCTTTTGGAAAAGAAAGAATATCTTCTTTTTTACCTTCTTCTATTATCTTTCCGTTTTTCATGACCAAAACCCTTTCGGCAATTTTATTTATGATGCCGAAATCGTGCGTTATGAAAATGACGGACATCCTTAATTCTTTCTTTAGCTCAAGGAGGAGTTTCAAGATCTCGGACTGGATCGTTACGTCTAAGGCCGTGGTGGGTTCGTCTGCGATTAAAAGCTCGGGCTCTAAAGAAATAGCCATGGCTATCATAGCCCTTTGCCTTTCCCCGCCTGACAAGAGGTGCGGGTAAGAAGCGCAAATTCTTTCCGGATCGTTTAAATTTACTTTTCCGAGAAGTTCTATGGTGTTTTTTCTGGCATTTTTTTTGGAAATTTTTCTATGCGCCAGTATCGCCTCATCAATTTGTTCGCCGATCTTTAAAACAGGATTTAAGGAAGTGGAGGGCTCCTGGAAGATCATGGCGATTTTCGAACCGCGCACCCGGCGGATTTCTTCTTCGTTTGCGTCCAGGAGGTTTTTACCCCCGAACATCACCTCCCCCGTAACGACAGAGTCTCCCTTCGGAAGAAGTTTCGTTATCGAGAGGGCGCTTACGGTTTTTCCGCTTCCGGATTCTCCGACCAGCCCCACTACCTCGTTTTCGTTTATCGCAAAATCTATGCCCCGAACGGCTTCAACAATTTCACCGTCGTGCCTGAAGTGTATTTTAAGGTTTTTCACAGTTAGCAACATAAAAGCCTCTAATCGTCCTTCGTCTTTCGTCCTTCGTCCTTCGTAAGTTATGAACTCCTTTTACCGTTCGACTCGCGGGTTCAGCGCATCCCTCAGGCCCTCGCCCAGCAGGTTAAACGCGAGCACTGTTATCAAAATCGCAAGGCCCGGGAAAATAATCACCCACCAGCCAACGCCTAAAACAGCTTTCCCCTCCATCAGGATATTGCCCCAGCTTGGGTTCGGCGGCTGGACGCCGAGCCCGAGAAAACTTAAAGCTGCCTCCGTAAGTATGGCTCCCGCTACGCCGAAAACAAAACTCACCAGGACCGGCCCTATCCCGTTCGGTATAAGGTGCTTCGTTATTATAAAAAAATGGCTCGCACCAAGGGCTCGCGAGGCCGAAACATAGTCCCGCGTTTTTAAGCTTAAAATCTCCGCCCTTATGAGACGGGCCATGCCCATCCACCCCGTAAGGCCTATTATGACCATTACGTTGAATATGTTAGGGCCGACTACCGCTATAACCGCAAGTATGAGAAAAAACCTCGGGAAACAAAGCATTATGTCGGCGAATCGCATTATTATTGAATCTGTTTTTCCTCCGAAATATCCGGCCAAAGAACCAAAAATCACGCCTACGCCTAGCGCCAGGCCCATTGCGATAAATCCTATAAGAAGCGCTATGCGCGAGGCGTAAATCATCCTTGAGAAAAGATCCCTCCCGAGCGAGTCTGTGCCCAGGGGGTGTTCCAAAGAAGGCCCTAAAAGCGCGCTTTGTATATTTATAAAAGCCGGGTCATATTTCGCTATTTTCGGCGCAAAAACCGCAACGAGGATAAGCAGTAATATTATCCCTGCCCCAAACACTGCTTGATTATTACGAAATATTTGCTTCATCATGTAACTCGTACCTTGTGTCATGTGTCATGTGACCCGTTATATTACTTACCATATCTTATCCGCGGGTCAGCGTAGGCGTAGGCGATATCGGCGATCAAATTTCCGAAAAGAGTAAGGAATGCGCTCACCACAAGACCCGCCATTATAACGTTATAATCTCTTGTAAAAACAGATTCAAACATGAGCCGGCCCATCCCCGGAATGCTGAAGATCGTCTCAATGATAACGCTCCCTGATATAAGAGACGGGACCGAGAGGCCAAGGATGGTAATTATAGGTAAAAGCGCGTTTCCGAGCGCGTGCTTATATATAACGGTTTTTTCGGGAAGCCCCTTGGCTCTGGCGGTTCTCACATAGTCCTGGGATATCACGCCGAGCATGCTCTGACGCATGTATCTTGAAATGCCGGCTAAGCCTCCTATGCTTATCACGCTTACGGGAAGCACCAGGTGCCTCATAACATCTAAAACTTTATGAATAAGAGTGAAATTTTCAAAATCGAGGGACGCTATCCCGGATACCGGAAGGATTCCGAGTCTCACGCCGAAAAAAGACATGAGAAGTAGCCCGATCCAAAAGCTCGGAGCGGCAAACCCCATGAATACGAAAATTGTCGTAGTCTTATCAAAAACCGAACCGCGCCTCACGGCGCTTTTTACGCCGATAGGGATCGAAAATAAAAATATTATGGCCATCGCCAGAACATTTATGAGAATTGTTACGGGAAGTCTCTCCGAAATTTTTTCCATTACAGGCCGGTTATCAATGAAGCTTCTTCCGAAATCAAGCCTGGCAAGCTTTTTGATCCAGTTAAAATACTGGACATATATAGGCTTATCAAGGCCGTAAATTTGATTGAGTTTTTCGCGCGCCTCAAGATCAACATTAGGTTTAAGCTGAACCATAAGGTCGGTGGGCTTGCCCGGCGCCAGGTGAATTACCGCGAAAGAAATAATAGTGATGCCGATTAGTATCGGTATCATTTGTAACAAACGTTTTGTTATGTAGTTAGCCATATTTTTTCGTTTGAACCAGGTTCACGCGTAGTTCACTAATTGAACCTGGTTCATAAAGCGTTGCGTTTGTGAACCGTTTTCCTCATCCGAAGCCCACGCGTGAAAACGGTTCAATACGTGTACCTCTGTCGGTCGCGCGGTACCCACCAGTCGATAAAATTATACGTTATACCGATGGGCGAAACCTTGATCCCCTGGAACCTGTTGTGAACGGCAACCAGCGAATCCGGCACGTACAAAAACATGTAAGGCTGGTCATCGTAGAGTATTTCATGTATTTTATTATAAATTTCTTTTCTCTTCTCGAGGTCAAATGTGCGCCTTCCCTCGATGAGAAGCCGGTCAATCCGGGGATTGGCATAGCTTATGAAATTAAATTCCCCCTCTTTGGTCTTTGAAGAGTGGAATATATCGTAACAATCCGGCTCCCTTCCAAGGCCCCAGCCCAGTATGATGGCCTCAAATTTCTTCTTATTGACAAATTCGTTTAAAAACACCGACCATTCCAGAATCCTTATATTTACCTTTATGCCTATATCCTTAAGGCGACGCTGTATTATCTCGGCGGTCATCCGCCGGTTATCGTTACCCTGATTTGTCAGAATCGTGAATTCAAATCGCCTTCCGTCTTTATCGAGCCAGCCGTCATTATCCCTGTCGCGCCAACCGCACTCTTCTAAAATTTTCTTTGCTTTCTTCGGGTCAAACGGGTACGGTTTTACGTCTTTGTTAAAAGCCCACGATTCAGGAACGAACTGACCATGTGAAACCTTTCCCTGCCCCAAGAGTACCCCGTCTATTATCTCTTTTTTATCCACGGCGTAATTTAACGCCTGGCGGACTCTTTTATCTTTGAATTTATCGTCTTTAAGATTGTAAGCCATGTAAGTGTATCCGAATGAAGGATATTTAAACTTTTGAAAACGTTTCTTAAAAAACGGGGTTTCGGTAAGTCTTGTAAATTGAAGCGGCGTAAGGCCCATCGAATCTATCCCGAGCGTCTCGAGTTCCAGAAACATCGTTGCCGAATCGGGTATTACCCTGTATATATATCTGTCGATGTAAGGGCGGTGCTCGAAATATTCATGATTTGAAACAAGGTCTATCCTTTCGCCGGTTTTCCAGCGTTTGAACTTATACCGGCCCGTCCCTATGGGGTTACGCGCGAACTCTGTCGTAAGAAGATTTTCGCCTTCGAGTAGGTGTTTGGGCATTATAGGCATGCCCCAGCTTGTAAGGCCCGGAGCGAAAGGTTCCTTGTAAATAATTTTTACTGTGTAATCGTCCGCCACCTCTACGCTTTTTACCATCTTAAAGTCCCCGCTATAAGGGGTGGGGACTTTTGGGTCAATTAAACACTCATATGTGAACTTTACATCTTTGGCTCTAAACGGATAGCCGTCGTGCCACTTTACGTTTTTTCTCAGATGGAAAACTATAACAAGGCTGTCTTCTTCTATGTCCCAGCTTTCGGCAAGGTTCCCTACCAGCTCCACGCTTGTGTTATATTTTATGAGCCCGTCAAATACCAGGTCCACTATATAGGAAGAGGGGCTATCGGAGGCAAGTATGGGGATTAATGTGCGGGCGTCGCCGATTTCGCCTACGACGAAAGCGTCACCGTAGGTGGGTGTGCCGGTTTTCCCTTCCGGGTCAGGAAAATTTTCCTGACCCGGAAGGGAAATGGTCAATGAAAAAAATACCGCTATTGTTATAAATAGCGGTATTAAAAATATTCTTTTACTCTTTTGGCGATTCTTCCGGTTCTGCAAGAGGTGCGCCCCCTTCGGTTTCTTCCGGAACATTCGGGCCGAAATTTGTCTCGGGACTTAGCGGAAGCATTTTTTTCTGAAGCTCAACCAAGCTCTTGCCCCTCCTTGACGTCATTATGCCCAGGAGAAGCGACGTAACCAAAAAAAGGCTGGCGACCACTACCGTCGCCCTTGTAAGAAACGTCGAAACCTTTGTCCCGAAAATCGTTTGTGATGAATCGCCGCCGAAGGTTTCGCTCAAGCCCCCTCCGCGTCCTGCCTGAAGAAGTATCACGGCGATCAACATAATGCAGACTACTGCGTGAACGGCAATAACTAAACCATAAAGCATTTTATTTCTCCTTTATGCTTTTCGAAGTTTTCTTTACTATATCTACGAAAGATTCTTCTTTCAACGAAGCTCCACCTACGAGGGCTCCGTCTATATCCTTTTCCTTTATAAGCGACTCAATGTTCTCGGGCGTAACGCTGCCCCCGTATTGGATCCGTATAATTTCTGAAGTTCCTCTGCCGTATTTTTTTGCCAATAATTCTCTTATAAAGAGGTGGACCTCCTGGGCCTGGGCCGGCGTCGCGGTTTTACCCGTCCCTATCGCCCATACGGGTTCGTAGGCTATCGTTATTTTTAGAACTTCTTTTTCATCCACGCCCATAAGGCCTTTTTCGACATGTTCGGAAATTACGTTTAATGTCAGATTTTTTTCTCTTTCCTTTAGCGTTTCTCCGACGCACATTATCGGCAAAAGGCCTTCGGCGAGGGCCGATTTTACCTTTTTATTCACCGTTTCATTTGTTTCGCCGAAATAAGCCCTTCTTTCGGAATGGCCTATTATAACGTATTTGCAGCCGGCCGCCTTAAGCATTCCAGGCGAAATCTCGCCCGTAAAAGCGCCTTTTTTCTCCCAGTGCATATTCTGCGCGCCCAAAGTAATATTTGTATCAAGTATCACGTCTCTTACCTCGGTTAAAGACGTAAATGGCGGGCAAAGAACGATCTCTACGTTCTCGACATTGAAAAGGTCTCTTTTTATTCCGTTCGAAAGAGTTATGGACTCTTCGACGGTTTTATTCATCTTCCAGTTTCCGGCTATTATCGGTCTTCTCATTTTTTTAGTATTTAACGTTACGTCCCACGTCCCCTTCGGGGATCCCCTTGCGGGGAGGCTTCGCTCGGCTTCGCTTCGCTCCGCACTCCCACATCCTACGTCCTACGTAGTTTATATATCCTGCAACGCCGCTATTCCCGGTAGTGTCTTCCCCTCGAGATATTCCAAAGACGCGCCGCCTCCGGTGGAAATATGGCTCATATACTTGGTGAGATTTAACGCATTTATGGCTGCGGCCGTGTCTCCGCCGCCTATTACGGTCGTTGCGTCAAGGCGCGATATAAACTTTGCCACCTGAGCGGTGCCTTTTCTGAAGGGCTTAAACTCAAAATAACCCAGCGGGCCGTTCCACAGAATTGTTTTCGCGTCACTTAAGGCGTTGATGTATTTTCTTATTGTCCTCGGTCCTATATCCAGGCCGATCCAACCGTCAGGGATATGCTCTCTTACGATCCTTACCCTTGCGTTAGCGGTTATGGTTC
>JADHYL010000014.1 GCA_016782495.1 Candidatus Omnitrophota bacterium | reverse complement strand
TTCCAGTCGGTTACGCTTGACATTTTTTCCGCAGCCATTACTAAAACGTGTTTATATATTCCTGATTTTATGAATTGGCTTGCTATCGCGATAGCATATATGAATCCTGAACACGCTACACTTACATCAAAGGCGGGAGCGCGATTGATACCAAGCTTATTCTGGACAATGCACGCGGTGGATGGAAAAAACATATCGGGTGTTATGGTAGCTACGATAATAAGATCAATGTCCTCGGGTTTTAATTTCGCGTTCTTGAGGGCCATCTTTGCGGCGTTTACCGCCATGTCGCTTGTTGCCTCGTCGTCCCGGGCGATTCTTCTTTCTTTTATCCCGGTCCTGCCCATTATCCACTCGTCGGTGGTATTGACGATCTTCTCCAGGTCCTTATTGGTAAGGCGGTTTTCCGGCAGATATTTTCCTAAACCTATAATGCCTACTTTTTTTTCATCCATTTAAATCCTCTAGTCCTTCCAATATGTGCTTGTTTAATTTATGCTTTACGTATTCGATAGTGACACGGACGGCATTTTTTATCGCCTTGGCGTTTGAGGAGCCGTGGGCTATAAGAACCCTGCCGTCAACACCAAGAAGCGGCGCTCCGCCGTACTCGGTATAGTCGGTTTTCCTTTTAATGGCCCTATAGGCCGGCAAACTCAAAATGGCTCCTATTTTCGGGAGGAGCCTTTTTGTAATCTCCATTTTAAGAAGCGTGCTCGAAGCCTCGGCGAAACCTTCGGTGACCTTTATCACTATATTTCCTACAAACCCCTCGCACACAACGACATTCACCTTCCCTTTATAAATGTCTCTTGCTTCGATATTGCCTATGAAATTCAAATTGCTTTTTTCAAAAAGTACGCGCGCCTCCTTGATAAGCCCGGTACCCTTGGATTCTTCCTGGCCTATATTCAATAATCCCACGCTCGGATTATACGCTCCTAGGATATACTTATAATATGCGGCTCCCATAATTCCGTAATGCAAGAGGTGGGTGGGCTTTGCATCGATGTTGGCGCCCACATCTATTACCATGCAGGGCTTGTTTATCGACGGAAGTACCACGCCTATCCCGGGCCGCTCGATGCCGGGCAGGGTTCTCAGTTTAAGCGCTGCCGCGCACACTACAGCACCCGTATTGCCGGCGCTAATAAAGGCGTCGACTTTTTTCTCTTTTAAGAGCTCAATGCCGACTGAGATAGAAGAATTTTTTTTGCGCCTCACGCTGACGGCGGCGGGATCGTCCATCTTTATTATCTCGGAGGCATCTTTTACTGAAATTCTTTCTTTTACATAATCGTTCTTTTTTAAAAATTTATTAATGTGGCGTTCCTTGCCCACAAGAACGATGTGGCATTGATATTCTCGTGAGGCGCGCGCCGCTCCCTCGACTATAGCGCGAGGAGCCCTGTCGCCTCCCATCGCGTCTAAGGCTATTTTAATCATTTTACTTACTCGTCCGCTTCTTTTCTCTTTGCTTTTTCTTTTCTTCCTTGCCGAGTATTATAACCTGGGCCTTACCCTTATAATACCCGCAAAAGGGACATATCCTATGCGAAAGCCTGGACTTACCGCACTGGGAGCATTTTGACAAACTTTTAGTCTTCAGCTTATAGTGCGTTCTCCTAAGCCTGCCTCGCTGTTTTGAGTGTCTGCGTTTTGGATTTGGCATTCCGTATTATCTCCTTCCGTATTTGCTTTTTATTTTTTAGTTTTAATCAATCTGTAAGTATCACGCGCGATTAAAAGTTCTTCGTTTGTGGGTATCGTTAAAAATTTTATTTTTGTTCCGAGAATCGGGCGAAGATCTCCTAGGAGCCTTCGTTTTAATTCCGGCATATTCTCGCCAATCCCACCCGTAAGAATAACCGCGTCCAATCCTTTCATGACAGCGGCATAGGCGCCTATATATTTTCTAATGCGATATGTGAATATGTCATAGGCAAGACGCGCCCTTTTCTTGCCCTTCCTAATATAGCAAAGAATATCTCTCATGTCATTACTTATTCCGGAAACACCAAGAAGGCCGCTTTCTTTGTTAAGAAGCTCTTCTGCCTTGCTTACGCTTAAATTTTCTTTTTTCATGAGGAACGGAACTATAGCCGGATCCATGTCTCCGGCACGCGTTCCCATTAAAAGTCCTTCAAGCGGCGTAAGGCCCATTGTTGTATCCACGGATCTTCCGTTTAAAACGGCCGTCATGCTGCATCCGTTGCCGAGATGCGCTGTTATTATTTTCAATTTCCCGAGAGGTTTTTTTAACCTTTTAGCCGCCTCATTGGCTACGAATCTATGGCTCGTGCCATGGAACCCGTATCTTCTGATTTTATATTTTTTATAAAACCCGAAAGGTATGCCGTAGATATAGGCGTGGGGCGGTATCGATTGATGAAACGCAGTGTCGAAAACCGCGACCTGGCGTATTCCGGGAAAAAGCTTACTGCAGGCTTTTATGCCGGAGAGGGCCGGCGGATTGTGGAGGGGAGCCAGTTCTATCATTTTCTCGATTGATTTTATTACCGGTTTTTTTATTATAACCGCTTCGCTAAAACTTTCCCCGCCGTGGACAACCCTGTGGCCTATCCCTATTATATCGCCTACGGATTTTAGAATAGGCTTCCTCCCGGACAGGAGCTTTTCTTTTATGAGGGCTATGGCCCGGTAGTGATTTTTACATCCGGAATTTTTTTGCCCTATTCTTTCAATAACTCCTTTTGCTAAGGCTTTCCCGAAATTCATGTTAAAGAGCTGATATTTGGCAGAAGAACTGCCGCAATTTATAACAAGTATTAACACGTCTTATTCCTCTTGCGCCCTTATAACCGTTGCAACGCAAGTATCGATAATTTCTTCAACACCGCATCCGCGTGAGAGATCGCTTGCCGGCCTATTCAGGCCCTGTAATAGCGGTCCTACTACCCGGGCTCTTCCCAGGCGCTGTACCAATTTATAAGAAATATTACCCGCGTCCAGATTGGGAAATATTAAAACATTTGCTTTTCCCGCAACACGGCTTCCCGGTGCTTTTATTTTAGCCACCTCAGGTACAATGGCCGCATCAAGCTGCAGCTCGCCGTCAACCAACAGTCCGGGCGCCTTTTTTCTTACTATTTCGAGTGCTTTTAAAACTTTGTCTACGGAATCTCCGCGCGCGCTTCCCTTTGTCGAATAGCTTAGTAACGCAACGCGTGCCTTTTGTTTGAAAAATTCTTCATAAAGCCGGCTTGAAGAAATAGCTATGCCGGCGAGCCTTTGGGGGCTTGGGTCCGGCACGATACCGCAATCACCGAAGATAAAGATCCCGTCATCTCCGTAAGTAGTGTCTGCGAGCTCAATTATAAAAGAACTCGACATTACCCCTATGTCTTTATCTAATCCCAGGCCATAAAGCGCGGCCCTTGCTACGTTGGATGTCGTGTGACTTGCGCCGGCGACAAAACCGTCCGCAGCCTCAATTTTTACTAAAAGAGACGCGAAATATATGCGGTTACCCAAAACCGCGCTCCTTGCGTCGTCTTTTGTAATGCCCTTATGTTTTCTCGCCTTGTAAAATGCATCGACCAGCACCTCGCGCCTGGGGTATGTTCCGGGATCAATAATCTGAATTTCATCAAGCGAAATAGAGTCGCGTCTGGCGAGTGTTTCGATTTGGGCAGGGTTTCCGACTAATATTATTTTCGCCAGGCCCTTTGAAGTTAAAATGCTTGCGGCTTGGAGAATCCTTGGTTCGTCGCCTTCCGGAAGAACAATTTTTTTAGGATTTTTTTTGGCGAGATCTTTTAGTTTTTCTATCCGGCTAGCCATTCTTTATCGCTTGGAAAGTTTTCTTTTTAGATTTTTTGCCACGGAAGCCGGAACAAAGCTTTTAACATCCGCGCCAAGGCTTACCGCTTCTTTAATCAATTTACTCGAAAGATACGAGTAGCTATCGTTTGTCATCATAAAAATGGTTTCGATATCTTCGGATAATTTTCTGTTGGTAAGAGCCATTTGAAATTCGAATTCAAAATCAGAAATCATGCGAAGGCCCCTTATGATAACGCAGGTTTTTTTTCTTTTTGCGTGGTTAACAACAAGCCCCTTAAAATCCTCTATCTCTACATTCTTCAAGTGCTTGGTTGTATTTTTTAACATGGAGACTCGCTCCTTTACGCTGAATAGAGGTTTTTTCTCTTTGCTGTGGGCAACGCCTATAAAAACACAGTCGTAGATTCTGGAGGCCCTTTCTATAATGTCGAGGTGGCCGTATGTAACGGGGTCAAATGTCCCCGGATAAAGCGCTTTTCTGTTCACCCCGTCCTTCCTTTCTATAACACCCTACCCTTCCTCGAGACTTGAGGAAGGACGGGGTTCATTGAGGCCCTTCGTGTTTACGGTAAAATGATATTACGGTATCCCCGTACTTCTTTTTTCTAAAAAGAAAGAGATTGTCCGTTTTTTCAGGCATAACATCTTTCTTAAAATGCTCAGCTATGACCAAACTTTGAGGTGATAATATATCACAAGCGTCTATCTTTAGCAAGGAATTTCTGGCAAGCTCCTTATAGTAAGGGGGATCCAGGAATATTATGTCAAATTTCCTGCTTTCTTTCCCAAATCCTGAAATTGACCTAACTGCATCTAGCTTAAGGACTTCGGAAGATTGCGCCGTTTTGCCCAGCGCCGAGAGGTTGGACTTTATGGTCTTTATACAATTAATATTATTATCTACAAATACTGATAAAAGCGCTCCCCGCGAAAGCGCCTCTATGCCGAATGCGCCGCTACCGGAGTATAAATCAAGCACCTTGCTTCCGGGGACGCGTTCTCGTATGATATTGAATATGGCCTCGCGAACCCTGTCCTGCGTGGGCCTCACTTCCGCGCCCTTGGGTCTCTTTAAGATTCTGCCTCTATATTCTCCGGCTATTATTCGCATTTCTTATCCAACATTTATTAAATCGAATTTTCCCGAGAACCTACGCTTTAGGACTTCTTTAACGAAGCTGTTCCTCGGGTCCACAAGATCCTGGTCTTCTTCGACGAGTCTGAACGCTTCGGCGCGGGCCTGTTCCATTATATCAAAATCCTTCAATATATTGCCAAAACGAAGTTCCGGCAGGCCCCCGTGTTGTCTGGTCCCGAAAAACTCCCCCGGCCCCCGGAGCTCCAGGTCTTCGGCCGCAACCTTGAACCCGTCCTGCGTTTCCGACATTGTAAAAAATCTCCTCTTTGCCGATTCAGTGCGCGGGTTACCCATCAATATACAGTACGAAGGATAATCGCCCCGCCCGATCCTTCCCCTCATCTGGTGCAATTGTGAAAGCCCGAAACGTTCGGCGTTTTCTATCACCATGACCGAGGCGTTCGGGATATCTATGCCGACTTCGATAACGGTTGTTGAAACTAAAATATTTATTTTATTACTCTTTAGTTTTTTCATGACAGCTTCTTTTTCTTTCGCATCCATGCGCCCGTGTATGAGGCCTACTTTTAGATCCGGAAAAATTTCTTCCTGAAGTTTATTGTACATGGTTGTTGCGGCTTTCAGCTTACTTTCTGAAGCCCGGGTATTTTTAGACGACCAAATCCTGGGATAGACAATATATGCCTGGTGGCCGGCTTCTATCTCCTCTTTTATAAACTGATAGACTTTTTGTCGGTTTTCTTCCTCGATACAATATGTTGTAATCGGGCACCTTCCTCCGGGAAGTTCCTTTATGACAGAAATATCCAGATCCCCGTAAACGGTAAGCGCAAGCGTCCGCGGAATAGGGGTCGCTGTCATAAGAAGGACATCCGGATTCCATCCTTTTTTCTGCAGAAGCTGGCGCTGGCTTACACCAAACTTATGTTGCTCGTCTATAACTATAAGCCCGAGTTTTTTAAATTCGACATTCTCCCATATAAGCGCATGTGTGCCGATTACGATATCTACCTCGCCGGAATCTATTTCTTTTTTTATTTCGAGCTTCTTTTCGGGCTTAAGGCCGCTCACAAGAAGCCGTACGTTAACACCGAGCGGCATGAGTAGCTCGCTTATCGTCATGTAATGCTGCCTTGCTAAAATCTCAGTCGGGGCCATTAAAGCGGCCTGGTACCCGTTTTTAAAGGAGAGTAAAAGCGCGTATATCGCAATGGCGGTCTTTCCGCTCCCGACGTCGCCTTCCAGAAGGCGGTTCATGGGTTTCGGATTTGCCATATCGATTTGTATTTCATTAATTGCCTTAAGCTGAGAGTTTGTAAGTTCAAATGAAAATAATTTTTTAAAAGCTTCCATGAGATGCGCATCCAGGTTATGGCGTATGCCGGGTGTTTTAGTTTTGGCGCTTTTCTTTTTAAGTGCCAGCGCAAGTTGAAGGATAAAAAATTCTTCAAAAACAAGCCGCCTGTACGCCCTGTCCAGATTCGCAAATGAAGCCGGAAAATGTATATTCTGAATTGCGAAACAAAAATCAACAAGGTGCGCCCTTGCCATTATACGCGTGGGGAGGGCGCCTTTCGCGGAACTAAGAAAACGGGCAATCGCTTCATGTGTTAAAAATCTTATATACCGCTGGGTTATATCTTGCGTGAGAGAATATACCGGAACGATTCTTCCCATGTTAAGGGAATTATTTTCGGTAACAAACTCATATTCCGGATGGTTTATCTGGAGTTTTTTGTATTTTTCGACTTTGCCGTATAGTATAAGCTCCTGGCCGACTTTAAATAACTTTCTTAAGAATGGTTGATTAAACCAGACGCAGTAAATTATGCCTGTTTTGTCTCCGACGGCTATTTGAAATACTCTAATACCCTTTCTCGTGGCATGATTACCAAGCGTCAGGACCTTTCCCCTTACCGCATGATGTTCACCTACTTTTAAATCTTTAACAAGGGTAAAATTACTTCTGTCTTCGTACCGGCGCGGCAGGTAATAAAGGAGATCTTCTACGGTATTTATATCCAGTTTTTGCAGGATTTCGGCTTTTTTGGGGCCTACGCCTTTTAGATATCTTATGTCAGTTTTTTCCCATTTTTTTGCTTGCATTGGGCAACTTTGTATGCTATTATTACTAACCTTATTAACCTATGGCGACAGATCTTCCATCAGGTAGTTTAGTGTCTTGAAAAGATCTGTCCCCGCAAAAATGCACAAGAATGTCAAAAATTTGCTATATATGCGGAAAAAAGCCCGCCGCGGGCAGAACCATTAAGCGGCGCGGTCTGGCCAAGAAAAAAGGCGGTGTCGGACAACGCATAACCGGCATAACTAAACGCCGTTTTCTGCCTAATTTGCAAAGGGTACGCGCCCTGATAGACGGTAAAGTAAAAAAAGTCCGCGTTTGCACCAAGTGCTTAAAAGCGGGTAAGATCGTCAAGGCTGTCTAAGCCCTCTATTCGACTATCTTCAAATCTTTCAAATCAAGCTGCAAGGATGACAATCCCTGCCACATATTTATTGACGGGGAATAAACGAGGCTTACCTTAGAACCTTTATACGGAACGCTCATGGCATCTCTGCGAAAGCTTATAGCCTCACATGTAGTCTTGTTGTCGGTAACCAGCATCTTAAAACCGTTTTTTGCTATTCTTCGCGGTTCATTTCTGAGATACACGTTGCTTGAAGAAAACATGGGTTTGGGGTTTTCCGGGCCGAACGGCACCATGAGTTCCAGCTCTTCTATAAGCTTCTCGCTAATCTCGGAAAGCTCAACTTCCATATCAATATTCACCGCCGGATACAGGTCTTTATCCGCGATCACTTCTTTCGCAATTTTGTTAATACTTTCTGTAAAGGCGCGAATGTTTTTCTTCTCTATCACTAAACCACACGCCCCCTCGTGTCCGCCAAAATCCACAAGGTGCTTTTTGCAGGAATTTATTGCATTAAAAAGATGAAAATTGTCGATGCTTCTTCCGGAGCCCTTGCCGATTTTGCCATCTACGGATATTATAATGGTTGGCCTGTAAAACTTATCGATGACGCGGCTTGCGACGATACCTATTACGCCGGTATGCCAGCTTGAGCCCGCAAGAACAATTATTTTGGAATCTTTAAAATTTATTTCTCTTTCAATTTTTTCCATAGCCTCGCTTGTAACGCGGGCTTCTATCTTTTGCCTCGACCTGTTTTCCCGATTAAGGGTTTCGGCAAGGCTTTGCGCTTCATTCGGATCACTGGCAAGCAGTAAGTTTAAGGAAACCTCCGGAGAACCGACCCTACCCATGGCATTTATCCGCGGGCCCAGAATATAACCTATATGACTGCAGGAAAGAATTTTTCCTTTTAAACCTGCTACTTCCACAAGCGCTTTTATTCCCATTTTTTCTGTAGTACTTAATTTTTTAAGGCCTTCTTTTGTAAGAATCCTATTCTCGCCTTTCTGGACCGACATATCGCTTACCGTGCCGAGGGCAACAAGATCCAGGTGCTCTTCTACCGAATAAGGCGTATTCTTTAAAAGCACCTGCGCCAGTTTGTAGGCAAGCCCCACCCCGGCTAAGTGCTTAAACGGGTAGCAGCAATCCTTTTGCAACGGATTTATTATAGCGTAGGCTTTTGGCAGTGTCTCGGACTTAATTTCATGATGATCGGTTATTATAACATCTATGCCGAATTCGTTTGCGAGGTCGATTTCTTTATGCGCGCTTATGCCGCAGTCGACTGTTATCATAAGAGAGTTTTTCTTACGATGGGCAAGTTTTACGGCATTTATGTTTAAGCCGTAGCCTTCTTCGAGCCTGTTTGGGATGTGGTTTGTAACTTTGGCGCCCAGGCGCGTAAGGACAATATTCAAAAGCGCCACACTTGTTATGCCGTCGACGTCGTAATCACCGTATAAAAGTATGTTCTCCTTACTCTTTATGGCGCGATTAATTCTCGTGGCCGCTTTTTCCATGTCCTTGAAAAGCGCCGGATCATGGCAGGAGGTGAGGTCACCATGCAGAAAATGGTGTGCCTGCATTTCGTCCTTTATGCCTCTATTAAAAAGAAGCTGGGCGATAATAGGGGAAATATTTAAAGACGCGGCAAGCGAGCCGCAAAGTTCGGGTTCTCGCCTTTTTAAGCGCCAGATTCGATTCACTTGCTGTGTTTTCCTTTTTTGGGTACAAGAAAATCGTTTTGTGATAACCTCAAGGCGATTTTCAGTGGTTGGAATTTCTTTTTGAAATTCCATACCATAAATTACCTAACGCGTTTTGACGGCCAATCGATCAGGATGGGGCTTGCGATAAAGATCGATGAATATGTACCGGAAATAATGCCCACGAGCATCACAAACGCAAAATCATTGATGACTTCCCCGCCCAGAAAATAAAGCGCCAAAACAACCATGAGGGTTGTGAGTGATGTCAAAAGTGTTCGTGAAAACGTCTGATTTATGCTCGCGTTTATGATTTCTTTGTATGAGGCCTTTCGCATGAGCTTTCTGTCTTCTCTGATACGGTCAAAAACAACTATCGTATCGTTTATCGAATAACCGACGATAGTAAGAAGCGCTGCGATAACCGGGATCGAAAGTTCTCTTCCGGTAAGGGCGATAGCCCCGAGACTTATGGCGACGTCGTGAAGTAATGCCACGATAGCGGCTATGGCGAATCTAAATTCAAACCTGAAGGACACGTAAATGCATATACCTATCATGGCAAAAATTACCGCCTTCATGGCTTTTTCCCTTAAGTCGCGGCCGATGGACGGGCCTACTTTCTCAAGCCTCATTACTTCGAACTCGTTTCCGGCAAAAGACGTCCTGAACTTCTTAGCCACTTCCCCGGAATTATCTTCCTGCGTTCTGATTAAAATTTCTCTTTTGTCAGCAAATTGCTGTATGGGGACTTCTCCGGAGCCGATTTCCGCCAAGGCGCCCCGGATTTCGTCAAGTGGAATGAATTCTTGAAATTTATATTGCTGCAAAACGCCGCCCGTAAAATCTATGCCGTAATTTGCTTCGTTTCTTTTTACAAAACTAAACATCCCTATGGCAATTATAATTATGGAAATAATATACGCCGGCTTTCGGAGTTTTACGAAATTAATTTTCAGATTCTTTACGAATTGAAACATCGTGAGCTTATT
>JADHYL010000013.1 GCA_016782495.1 Candidatus Omnitrophota bacterium | reverse complement strand
ACCTCGCCTAAAGAACGGGATTCGCCGTTTGGATAGTCGTGGGAATAGTCCACTATTTTCGCGTAAATTTCTTCGTCTTTAACCGCTGTGTATTTTACCATTTCTTCGTTAAGTATCGGTATCGGAATGCCGAGTGCCACTATTAGCGTCGCTCCGTAGCCCTCGAAAGAAGATCCCCTTAGCCATTCGGCCGTCATGCCCTTAAGGTCGCCTATAACAGCTATGGTGCCGGCTGGCGCTTCCGGAACGCCGTTTGACCTGCGTTTAACGCTGGGATTGTGCTGGGTCCCCTGCCATATCACGTAACCCGTCCCGCCGCCTAAAAATATCCTTGTGCCAATGCCTATTGTTTTATAGAAGGGATCGTTTAAAAGCGGCGATAATTGTCCGGCGGAACAGTAGTTTGCGTTTCCGAGATCCGGTTTTAATATCCCCATGTATGTGTATATGGTTTTTTCTTTACTTAGGTTTACCGCTACGTTATAGTTTTGATAGCTGTTTCTCGGATTAAATAAAACCGCCTCGTTTAAATCTTTTATATTGATAAGTGTTTCGATTTTTTTCCGTGGATAACAGTCGGTTCCGTAAGCGGTCCCGAAGAGTTTCACGTCTTTTCCGCGCACCAGGTCTTCTATGACATGTCCGCCGCCGTACTCGAACTGCCCCGGGAAAACTTTATTGCGCGGGTCGTCTTCCGCCAGCGCCGCAGCGCCTATGAGAACATCCACGGCCGCGAAGCCCGCGTAAGCCGAAACGCCGTTTAATGTCACCCGCCCTCCCCCGAGTTTTATCTTTGGCTTGGAGTGCCCTGTGTTAAAATAGGCGCTCGATGAACACATGGGCCCGAAAGTACCCGTGGTAACAACGTCTACTTTCTGGGCTGCTTTTTTAGAGCCGTTTTTCTTTACTATGTCGGTAATCTCTTCGGCGGTGACAACTACGGCTTTGCCCTTTTTGATCTTTTCGTTTATCTGGCTTATAGTCTTCACTTCTATTCAGTCTCCCTTAAATTTAAATAACCTTGGCAACCGCGCCGGTTGACAGGGGTCGGTTGCCGAAAGTGCCTTATATTATATTACTTACCTATATATATTGTCAAATATTAACCCGTTCCGGGCGCACTCCCCAATTTTTCAAGCCACTCTTTTATCTTTTTCTCATAGCCGATGGCCTGGGGGATGTAATATTTCTTTTTATCTAACACATAATCCTGTTTCACGTAATGATCTTTGTAGCTGTGGGCGTATTTATACCCTACGCCGTGGCCGAGCTTTTTTGCTCCGAAATAAGAGGCGTCTTTAAGGTGGTCGGGAACGCCTTGAGTTCTTTCTTTCTCAACGTCAGTCATGGCGTTTTCTATCCCCATATAGGCTGCATTTGATTTTGGCGCGCACGCTATATAAACTGTTGCCTGCGCAAGCGGAATGCGCGCCTCCGGAAGGCCTACGAATTCCGATATTTGAAGCGCTGCGTTTGCGACAACAATGGCCTGGGGATCTGCGTTACCGACATCTTCTGCGGCGCATATTACTATACGCCTTGCTATAAAGCGCGGGTCTTCCCCTGCCACGAGCATCTTGGCGAGCCAATAAAGCGCGGCGTCCGGGTCCGAACCGCGCATGCTTTTGATAAAAGCGCTCGCAGTATCATAGTGCGCATCCTCATCTTTATCATAAACGATTGCTTTTCGCTGGATTGACTCCTCTGCCGCCTGAAGAGTAAAATTAATTGTTTTTGTTTTTTTATCCGGATTTGTTGTCAAGACACCTACCTCAAGCGCATTTAAAGCGCGCCTTGCGTCTCCGTCACTTGCCTTAGCGAGAAACTTTAGCGCTTCTTTATCCATATTTATTTTTATCTTGCCCAAGCCCCTCTCTTTATCTTTTAACGCGTTCTCCAGTATCGCTATAATCTCCTCAATTTTTAGCGGTTTAAACTCAAAAATCTGCGACCGTGAAAGAAGCGCCGAATTTATGGAGAAAAACGGGTTATGCGTGGTTGTCCCTATGAGTATGGGGTTCCCTTTCTCAACGTCGGGCATGAGGACATCCTGCTGGGCCTTATTAAACCTGTGGATCTCGTCGATGAAAAGTATCGTCTTTTTTCCGTCAAGCTCAAGCCTTCTTTTGGCCCGCGTGATTATTTCGCGCACCTCGTTTACGTTGCTCGAAGTGGCGTTTATGTTTTCAAACACCGAATTTGTCGCGATTGATATGACGTAGCCTAAAGCGGTCTTTCCCGAGCCGGGCGGACCGTAAAAAATGAGTGAAGCGATTCTATCGGCTTCTATCGCGCGGCGGAGGAGCTTCCCACCGCCCAGGATGTGCGCCTGGCCCACGAATTCGCTTAAATTCCGCGGCCTCATCCGCGCCGAAAGCGGCTCGGGTTTTGCGCTTTTTACCGCTTTTTTCTCGAATAAATCTTTTGTCATGTGCCGTGTGTCCTTGTGACCTGGTGACTTGGTGACCCTTTATATACTAAAAACCCCTGCCAGAGCCGTGTGAAAGTGTAAAACTTAGGTCCTTTTTGGTAAAAGTGGGTGCCCTCCTTCAATACCCAAAGGCACAGAAGAGTTAGGCTCCCGGTGACCGTTTTGTTGGCTCAAGTTTTATCACTCCAAAGCACGAGAGCGGCAGGGGATTTTTTTACTATATGTATTATACTCCTTAAGGGTGGCGAAAATCAATAAATAAAATTTATTAACTTTTATCGGAAGGAAACATTGAGTTTTTCGGAGAGCGCTTTTTTGATTTCGGAATGGATTTTTTCCACTTCGGCGTCTTCGAGGGTCCTTTCATCGCTTCTATATTCAATCCGGTAGAGGAGCCCGTTTTTGTCTAGCGGAATATGTTTTCCTTTGTAGTAATCTTCGAGGGAAACTTCTTTCACTAGCTTCCCGCCGGCTTCCTTTATGAGGGTTACGACTTCGCCGGAGGTTAACCCTTTATCAAGTACAATTGAAATGTCCCTTGTCACGGCCGGATACCGGCTGTAAGCCGCGTATCTTTTATCAAGGCTTACCTTTTTCAGTATGCGTTCTATATAAAGTTCCGCGTAGAAAACTTCTTTATCTACATCAGCGTTTTTAGAAACCCTTTCGCTGACTACCCCAAGGTGCCCTATGATTTCCCCGTCGTATTCTACGATTGATGTAGCGTTTTTATCCAAGCCCGGTGCTTCGGCTTTTTTAAATACCGCGCCTTCGATCTTAAGCTCTTCCAATAATTTCTCAAAGACGCCTTTCATGTCAAAGAATCCGAACTCATCTTTATGGGTTTTCCAGTTTTCGCTTTTTATTCCCGTAAGGCCCATGGATAAAATGCGGTTTTCCGCGTAAGAGCCGTTCCTTTCTTCATAAGTTTTGCCTATTTCAAAAAAGGAAAGCCGCTTTGCTTTTCTGTTAAGGTTATAGGAAATGCTTGAAAGCATTCCGGATAAAAGGCTCGGCCTCATTATTTCCTGGTCTATGCTAAGCGGATTTTTGATGCTTACAATATTTTCGTCCTTTATGCCGAGGTCATTTATCTTGTTTCTCTTTATGAGGCTATAGGTTATTATCTCGTTCAAGTCCAGGCGGATAAGTATGTCTTTTATCTTTTCTTCAATAGTATCTTCTAGATCTTTCGTTTTTGTATTCCCTATGATGCGCGGTATGGTAAGCGGCACATTCTCGTATCCGTAAATCCGGGCTATTTCTTCGGTAAGATCCGTCTCATTTTTAACGTCTTCCCTGAAGCTCGGAACCGTAACATTTAGCCGCGCATTTTCCTCTTTTACCGAAAATCCTAAAGACCTTAATATCTTAGAAGCTCTGGCTTTCTCCAAAGATATACCAAGGATTGAGCTTACTCTCCCTGGGTCAAGGGTTATTCTTTTTGAGTAAGCGCTTTTCTTGCCGACATCAAAAAGCGTTTCTACCTTTCCTCCGGCGATCTCTTTTATTAAAGCGCTTGCCCTCTCGGAGGCCTTAAGCACCATATCATTATCTATTCTTCTTTCAAACCTGTAGCTTGATTCAGAGCTTAGGCCGAGAGCCCGGGACGTTCTTCTTATTGATATTGGGTTGAAATTTGCGCTTTCAAGAAGAATATTTTTCGTCATGTCATTAACTTCTGTCGCTGATCCTCCTATAACGCCCGCTATCGCGATGGGTTCTTTTTCGTCCGCTATAACAAGCGTATCTTCGCCAGGTAATCTTTGGGTATTATCGATGGTTATGATGTTTTCTCCCTTTTTCGCGCGCCTCACAATAACGCCTCCTTTTAACCTATCAAGGTCAAAGGCGTGCATGGGCTGACCTGTTTCAAAAAGGACAAAATTTGTTATATCAACGATATTATTGACTGGCCTCAAGCCCACTGATATAATGCGCTCTTTTAACCAGTCCGGGGACGGGGCTACCTCAACATCTCTTATAACTCTGGCAGTATAACGAGGGCAGAGATCGGGGTCTTTTATTGAAACGTTGAAATTGATTTTAGATTTTAGGTTTTCGGTTATCGGTTTACGATATGCGGTTTTCGGTTTGGGGGTTTTTAATTCTTTCGGGACTTTAAGCTTCTTTCCTAAGATAGCCGCGGTTTCTCTGGCTATTCCAATAACGCTCAGGCAATCCGCGCGGTTTGCCGTTATCTCAAATTCAAAAATGTATTCTTTTCCTATTTTTTCGCATGAAGAAACGGTAACGCCCGCCATAGTAAGAAGTTCTTCCAGCTTCTTGGGGTCTATGTTCACATCCACGTAATCTTTTAACCAGCTATAAGATACTTTCATACCAACCTCTGACTAACCTGTTCGACTGCTCCGCTTACCCGAGCGGGTCTTCGAGCGTGTGTTAGGATAATACTAAAGCACGGAAGCGAGAAGACCCGCTCGGGTAAGCGGAGCAATTTCTCTCAAAACTGTTTGAGAAACCTTACGTCGTTCTCAAAGAATAGCCTGATATCGTCAATCCCGTATTTAAGCATGGCTATCCGCTCGACGCCCATGCCGAAAGCAAAACCTGCGTACTTCGTTGCCCTGTATCCGACCGCTTCAAAAACTTTCGGGTTCACCATTCCCGCGCCTAAAATCTCAAGCCACCCCGTATGGGAACACACGCGGCAACCTTTCCCCCGGCAGATAATACAGGAAATATCCACCTCTGCCGACGGTTCCGTGAACGGGAAAAAGCTGGGCCTGAATCTTGTCTTCGTCTTTTCGCCGAACATCTGTTTGGTAAAAATATTCAAAACGCCTTTTAAGTCTGAAAATTTAATATCATGGTCAACCATGAGCCCCTCAACCTGGTGAAACATGAAAGAATGCGACGCGTCGACCGCATCCGGTCTGTAGACCCTGCCCGGCATGATTGCCTGAATGGGGGGCTTGGTCTTTTCCATGATCCTTATTTGAACGGTTGACGTGTGACTTCTTAGAAGGATGTCTCCCTTGATATAAAACGTGTCAAAAGCGTCTCTCGAAGGGTGTTCCAGCGGAATATTGAGGGCTTCAAAATTATAAAATTCCTTCTCTATTTCCGGCCCTTCTTCTATCTTGAAGCCCAGCGAAATAAATATTCCGTTTATTTCATTTAATGTCTTTGTTATGGGGTGAAGCCGGCCTACGGAAGGCGCTATGCCGGGCAGGGTAATATCCACTTCTTCCATAAGGTTGTTTTTTGAGATAAACACTTCCCCTTTTGATTTAAGCTCTCCCTGTATGAATGTTTTTAACACGTTTAGCTCTTTCCCGATAAGTGGTTTTTTGTCTTTATCGAGAGACGGGAGCTTCTCCATTAATTTGGAGACAATACCTTTCCTGCCCAGGTATTTGACCCTTATATCCTCCAAAGCCTTTACGTCGCTTGCGGCCTTTAGGTCTTCTTTAAAAAGCTGCCTTATATTCTTTATCTCATTTTCCATATTCTATACTTCTATATTTTATTATTGCATTTCGCATACGAGATGCGAGATACGAATTAGTGCTTGGTTTTTACCTTCTCTATGTTTTCGTTGGTCCCAAGAACCACTAAAACGTCGCCTTTTTTTATGACATCCTCGGCCTTAGGCGCGACATTTACTATTTCTTCCCCGCCTTCTTTTGAGGCGGACGGAATCGTCCTTTTAATCGCGATTACATTTACCCCGAATTTGGCGCGGACATCTATTTCCCTTAAGGATTTTCCGATGAATTCTTTCGGCGGGATAAGCTCCACTATGCTTGATTCGTCAGAAAGTTCGATATGTTCTATAACGCTTGTGGACGTAAGGCCATTGGCTACCCTCGTGCCCATTTCCTTCTCGGGCTGAACAACTCTTGTGGCGCCGATTTTTTCCAGAAGTTTTTTATGGTTCTCGCTCACGGCCTTGCATACGACTTCTTTAATGCCTATTTCTTTCAAATTTAGCGTGATGAGAATGCTCGCCTCCAGATTTGTGCCTATCCCCACTATGGCGACGTCTACGTTTTCTATACCAACGCTTCGCAGCGCTTTTTCGTCCGTAGCGTCCAGGCAGACAGCCTGCGTTACTTCGTCGGAAATGTCCTGCGTTATGCTCTCGCTCACGTCTATGGCGAGGACCTGATATCCTTTTTCGGAAAGCACCTTTGCCACGCTCGCGCCGAAACGACCTAATCCTATGACAGCGAATTGTCTCATGTTATGCCTCCTTTTATCCATACGCAGATTAGCACAGATCTTATATTAAATCTACGTTTTCACAGATTGGCGCAGATTACGCACCATCTGTGCTCATCTGTGCCTTCCATCTGTGATCATCTGCGCATCACCCGATCATAATTTTTTCTTCGGGGTAAGCGTACCCGATTCTTTCCCGTTGAAGCGCAATAGCCATGACCAGCGTTAACGGGCCTACCCTTCCTATAAACATGGTACACATTATAATTATCTTTCCGAGTGCGCTAAGCGTAGATGTAATCCCGGTGGAAAGCCCCACCGTTCCGAAAGCCGATACAACTTCAAAAAACGCCCGTAAAAAGAAATTGTCCGAAAATATAGCGTTTCTATACTCCGTAAGGGCCAAAAGAAAAGTGGCGACAAAAATCCATCCCAGCGCCAGGAATAAAATAGCCATGGAATTGCGCACAATGCTCTTAGGAATTACTTTCTTGAACATTGACACTCTGTCTCTATTTTTTAGCATTGAAAAAGCCGTGGCTAAAACGACGCCGAATGTGCATGTTTTGATGCCGCCTCCCGTCGAGCCGGGCGATGCGCCGATAAACATAAGAAATATAAAAAAGTAAAGTGTCGGCGCCGCAAGCTTCCCTATATTTACGGTATTGAAACCGGCTGTTCTCGCGGCAACGGATTGAAAAAAAGATGCGAGCACTTTTTCCTTTACCGAAAGGTGCAGCATCGTGTTATTTTTCTCTACAAAGAAAAACACCGCTGCTCCTATAAGTATCAGGCTAACCGTCATAGTTAAAACCACTTTTGTCTGTATGCTCGTCCGGTGAAAAGTTTTTCGTTTAAAAAAGCGCGGCAATTCCAGGATCACCACAAAGCCGATCCCGCCGATTACTATTAGGGAAACAACTGTTAGGTTTATATATAAGTCCGCGGAAAACGAAGAAAAGCTCCTGGGAAATAAAGAAAATCCGGCGTTACAAAAAGCGCTTACGGAGTGAAATACGGAATTAATTAGGATTCTTCCTATAGACCAATCCGTAATATTCGCCCATCTCAGCGCAAGGCAGGCGGCTCCGGCGAGTTCAATGCCGAAAGCTATAAGGAGGATATACTTTATGAGGGTCGCTAAATTCTGCAGTTTATTTTGGATCATTGTCCTTTGTATGACAACGTCTTCTCTTATAGTGAGTTTCCTGCCTAAAAGGATCGCAAAAAGCGTAGAAAAAGTCATGATACCCAGCCCGCCCATCTGAAATAAAACAAGTATAACGAGTTTCCCAAACCATGAAAAATACGCTCCCGTGTTTCTCACAATAAGACCCGTGACGCAGGTCGCGCTCGTGGCGGTAAAGAGGCTGTCTATAAGAGACGTTCTCTCGCCGCTTTGAGAAGAAAGCGGCATGCTGAGCAGGGTCGCCCCTATAAGGATAGCGAATAAAAAGCTAACTACGACTATCTGTGGCGGATTTAACTTTTTCAAGGTTACGCCTTGCTTTTTGCGAGCTCCGTTAATTTACTAAAAGCCTTTCTGTCATTTACGGCCAGATCCGCAAGCACCTTCCTGTCCAGTCCTATTTTTGCTTTTTTTAAACCATTTAAAAATTTGCTGTAAGACAGGCCCTCTTCCTTCGCTGCTGCGTTGATCCTGGCGATCCACAAGCCGCGGAAAAGGCGTTTTTTCTGCTTTCTGTCCCTGTAGCTATAATACATGCCTTTCTGGACAGATTCTTTCGCCGTCCTGTATTTCTTTGACCTCGCGCCGAACTGTCCTTTCGCTTTCTTTAAAACTCTTTTTCGCCGTCTTCTTGATGCAACCTGAAATTTAACCCTTGCCATTTTTCCTCCTCATAAGCTTTATCCGTAGGGCATAAGTTTTTTTAGTTTTTTAAGTTCCCCTTTTGAAACTAAGGCGCCCTTCCTGAGTTTCCTTTTTCTCTTACCGGATTTTTTTGTTAGTATATGCCTTTTACCCGACCCCGATCTTTTGATTTTACCTTTTTTCGTAAACCTGAAGCGTTTTCTAATCGCTTTTTTTGTCTTTAGTTTAGGCATTCTTTATACTCCTTTTTAATGTATATTACTTAGGGTTTATCGACATCGTCATGATACGGCCTTCCAGGCTTGGCGATTTTTCTACCTCTCCCAGAGCGGAAATGTCTTTTACCAGCCTGTCGAGCACTTTTCTGCCAAGCTCGATGTGCTGCATTTCCCTTCCGCGAAACCGCATTGTTATTTTTACCTTATCGCCCCTTTTTATAAACTTCTCCAGATGGTGAAGCTTCACCTGGTAATCATGCTCCTCGATCTTTGGGCCGAATTTTAGCTCTTTTAGATGAACTATGTGTTGTTTTTTCTTGGCTTCCCTTTCTCTCTTTTCCTGTTCATACTTGAATTTTGAATAATCCATAATTCTACAAACCGGAGGATTAACATTAGGCGCTACTTCTACCAAATCGAACCCTGCTTCTTCGGCTATCCTTAAGGCGTCGTTTATGTTGACCACGCCGAACTGTTTTCCGTCTTCGCCTATAAGGCGCACGCTAGCGGCTCTAATTCTTCTGTTTGCTCTTATGAACTTTTTCGTATAACACCTCCTTGTTATTTTTTGCTCTCGATTTCTTCGTTCACGATATTTAAAAATTTATCTAAGGCCATCTTTCCCAGATCGCCCTTTGCCTTTGACCGGATTGATACCGCTGACTCTTTTTCTTCCCTTTTCCCCAGTATGATTAGATACGGTATCTTTTCCAGTTCGCGTTCGCGTATTTTTTTCTGCATTTTCTCGTCCCGGCTATCCAAAAATACCCGTATGTCTTTTTCCGCCAGCGCCTTTTTTACTTTCTCCGCGTAGCCATTCTCACTTCTTGTAATAGGGATTATGCAGACTTGTACCGGCGCAAGCCATATCGGGAAATTTCCGCCGTAATGTTCTATCAGCGCGCCGATAAACCTCTCCATGCTGCCTAAAATGACCCTGTGCAGCATTATAGGCCTTTTTTCCTTCCCGTCTTTGTCTGTATATTTAAGTTTAAACCTTTCGGGAAGCGCGAAATCGCACTGGATGGTAGCGCATTGCCATTGGCGGCCCAGGGCGTCTTTAAGTTTTATGTCTATTTTCGGGCCATAGAACGCGCCTTCGCCTTCATTTATCTCGTAAGGTATTTTCTTTTTCTTAAGCGTATTCTGCAGGGCCTCCTGGGCTTCTTTCCAATCCTCGTCGGCGCCTATATATTTTTTCGGCTTTGTGCTGATTTCAACGCTATATTCATTGAACCCGAAAACTTTGAGAGTTTCTTCGACAAAGTCTATGATATCCGATATTTCCGATTCTACCTGCTCTCTCAGGCAGAATATATGCGCGTCGTCCTGGGTAAAGCCCCTCACCCTGAGAAGCCCGTGGAGCACGCCGGATTTTTCGTGCCTGTAGACGCTGCCCAGTTCAAATAGCCTTAAAGGCAAGTCTCTATAACTCCTCTTATGCGACCTATATACCAGTATGTGGCCCGGGCAGTTCATCGGTTTCACCGCAAATTCTTTGCCTTCGATTTCGAAAATGTACATATTTTCTTTGTAATATTCATAATGGCCGGATTCTATCCATATATCACTTTTAAAAATATGCGGGCTTATGACGAGTTCATATCCTCTTTTAAGATGTTCGCGCTTCAGGTAGTCTTCGATAACAGTCCTCATGAGCGCGCCTTTTGGGTGATATAGCACAAGTCCGGCGCCCATCTCTAAGTTAAAGCTGAACAAATCTAACTTCTTGCCCAAAATCCTATGGTCCCTTTTCTGGGCTTCTTCTCTCATTTTCAAGAATTCATCAAGGTCTTCTTTTTTCTCAAAAGCAGTCCCGTAAATCCTCTGGAGCATCGGATTGGTCTCGAGGCCGCGCCAATAGGCGCCGGCTAAGGATAAAAGCTTAAATACCTTCGCCTCGCCCGTCGTATTAACGTGCGGACCCTTACACAGATCTATAAAATTCCCGTGCCTGTAAATAGAGACCTTGGAGTCCTTTATGCCTTCGATTAATTCCAGCTTGTAGTCTTCGCCGAGTTTTTTGAATAAACTTGTGGCTTCTTTTTTCGGTATTTCCTGGCAGGTGAATTTTGTGTTTTCCTTGACAATTTTCTTCATCTCTACTTCGATTCTCTCGAGATCTTCCGGCTTTATGGACTCCTCTATATCAAAATCGTAATAAAACCCGTCTGAAATAGCCGGGCCTATGCCGAGCTTTGCCTTTGGGTAAAGCCTTTTTACGGCGTCAGCCATAATGTGCGATGCGCTATGTCTTAATGCTTCGAGGTTCATTCGTAATCCTTCGATTTTTAGCATGGGGTTCCAAAACCACTTTCGTCTTCGCCGAAAGTGGTGGGCGGTATAGGAGTCGAACCTATGACCTTTTGCATGTCAAGCAAACGCGCTAACCAACTGCGCCAACCGCCCACGTGCCGGGAGAGGGATTCGAACCCTCACGGAGCTAAGCTCCAACAGATTTTAAGTCTGTATTGTCTACCAGTTCCAACATCCCGGCAAAAATTGTGAAATCTGGAGGCGCGAACCGGTCCGCCTTCGCCGAAGTAGAAATTCAGAGTAGCTATGCTTCGGCGGATAAAAATCGCACCTTTAGAAATATTTCCCAAATCGGTTCTTGGAGGTGGCGGTGGGAGTTGCACCCACGCATCGCGGTTTTGCAGACCGCTCCCTTAGCTACTTGGGTACGCCACCAAATTATACTCGGCTTGCCCTCCGAAGCCT